>JAEDML010000155.1 GCA_016303035.1 Clostridiaceae bacterium
GAAGGACCTGCGGTATCCTTAAACGGATCGCCTACCGTATCGCCGACAACGGCAGCCTTGTGCTGATCGCTGCCCTTGCCGCCGTGTACGCCGCCCTCAATGTATTTTTTAGCGTTGTCCCACGCTCCGCCTGAATTGGACATAAATATAGCAAGTAAAAATCCGCTTGCCGTAGCGCCTGCAAGCATACCGGTGACGCCATGATAACCGAGTATAAGACCTACGGCTATCGGCGCCGCTATTGCAACAACGGTGGGAAGCACCATTTCGCGCAGACTTGATTTTGTGCATAAATCAACGCAGGATGCATAATCAGGGTCGGATTTACCCTCCATCAAGCCCTTTATTTCCTTAAACTGACGGCGGACTTCAATAACAATCGATTGCGCCGCTTTGCCGACAGATTCCATAGTAAGCGCCGCGAAAACAAAGGGTAGACATGCGCCTATAAATAATCCTACAAGCACGGTGGGATTCATAAGGTTGAAGTTTAAATCAAAGGATTTTCCGGCGGCTGCGGCAACCTCTTCAGCCTTGTTTATATATGAAGCCATAAGCGCAAGCGCGGTAAGAGCTGCCGAACCTATTGCAAAGCCCTTTCCGGTAGCGGCGGTTGTGTTTCCGAGGGAATCGAGCGCATCGGTGCGTTCTCTTACAACAGGCTCAAGCCCTGACATTTCGGCAATTCCGCCGGCATTGTCCGCAACGGGACCGTAGGCGTCGGTAGCAAGGGTTATGCCTAGGGTTGAAAGCATACCGACAGCCGAAAGCGCAATGCCGTATAGTCCTACGCCGGAGCTTTGCGCTCCGCCCGATACGAAGTATGCAATAAGGATACAGGCGGCAACAATTATAACCGGAATTGCGGTAGACATCATACCGAGCCCGAGACCGCCTATTATTATTGTAGCCGAACCGGTTTCGGACTTAGCCGCAAGCCGCTTGGTGGGGCAGTAGGTGTCGGATGTAAAGTATTCGGTCGACTGGCCTATAAGCACGCCGGAAATAAGACCTGAAAGAATTGCAAAATAAAGACCTACTGAATTTTTACCGTCAAGGCAGAACCACACAATCGGGAAAGCAGCGACGGCGATGAGAAGCGCACTTAAGTTTGTGCCTCTGCTTAAAGAACGAAGAAGATTTTTCTGCGTTGCATTTTCGCGTGTTCTTACAAAAAATGTGCCTATGATTGAGCAGATTATACCTACTGCGGCGATTAGCATAGGCACCGCCATAGCCCTGACGCCGAAGCCCTTGAATGCGGCGACGCCTAAGGCGGAGGAGGATATTACGGAGCCCACATAGGATTCATAAAGGTCGGCACCCATACCGGCAACATCGCCTACATTATCGCCTACATTATCAGCTATAACCGCAGGGTTGCGGGGGTCGTCCTCCGGAATACCGGCTTCGACCTTGCCTACAAGGTCGGCGCCTACATCGGCGGCTTTTGTGAATATACCGCCGCCAACACGTGCAAACAACGCCATAGACGAAGCGCCCATACCGAAGGTTAGCATTGCACCGCTTATTTCATCGGCAGGCAGCTTAAAAATATTGTTAAGCAGGAAAAACCAAATTGAAATATCAAGCAGACCTAAGCCTACAACTGTAAAGCCCATAACAGAGCCTGCGGAGAATGCTACGCGCAGTCCGCGGTTAAGTCCGATGCGGCAGGCGTCGGCAGTACGCGCGTTTGAAGCCGTGGCTATCTTCATACCGATAAATCCCGACAATCCCGAAAAAAATCCGCCCGTTACAAATGCGAACGGAACAAAATAGGTAAGAAAGCCGAAAAATGCCATTACGAGCAATATAACGAACATTGCGACGAAGAAGACGGCAACCACCGAGTACTGTCTTTTTAGATATGCGTTAGCGCCTTTTCTGATTGCCACCGAGATTTTTTTCATAAGATCGGTGCCTTCGGAGAACTTTAAAATCTTTTTCGCAGTAAACAAAGCGAACAGCAGGGCTATTACCGAGCCTGCAAAGGTAAACAAAACAAGATATTTGTCCATAAGCTTCTCTCCTTTTTATGTAATATGTTATAAAGATAATATAAGGCTTTGTTTAATTTGTGTCAAGTTCAGTTTGATAAAAATTAAACAAAAACCGCGTTTTAACTAAAAACCTAAGCCGGGCTGTAAGTATATTGTGAAAACTTTCTACGGTTTAAGGATATTTCGACAAAATCAGCACTTCGACAGCCATATGTAAAATAAATATATGATTTTTATTTAAGCTTTCTTAACAAATAACCTAAAAAACACAGATATAATAAAGACGTAGAAAAAATTACCGCAAAAGAGGTATAGCGTGGAAAATCACGCTAAAGACTTAAAGACGCGTGCTTCTCACCGTTTACACGGCAACCGAAGCACATGCGATATAATAATCACCATATTAGTGCTTTTTATCGCATTTTGTGTCTTTGAAAGATATGGTGATTATTATGAACTTCAGATACAGGCTAATGCAATTTATGAGC
>JAEDML010000156.1 GCA_016303035.1 Clostridiaceae bacterium
AATTAAAATCTCCGACAGCGGCTGACGGAGATTTTAACGGTATAATTTACAACAGACAAATTATCACAAATTCGTTATTTTGTCAAGTAATAAAATTAAGTATTCTTAAAAATCTGTTACGACGAAAAGGCTATAACGCAGTTGCGTGTCTATGGCTGCTCCGGCTTTAAAACCTTTGGGAAAATAAAGGTACATGTAGTGCCCTTATCAACTGTACTGCTTATGTAAATACCGTATTCCTCACCGTAAAGCAGCTGAAGACGCTCATTAACATTTCTTATTCCGAGATTTTTTCCGTCGGTTGCAAAATCGCTTATTCTTCGTCTGATCTGTTTAAGCTTTTCGGGCGGAATTCCTACGCCGTCATCCGACACCGTAACCTTTATAAGCTCCCCGAAATTTTTAATGGATATTTTAATATGTATCTTTTCATGTCCCTCGCCCACAGCATGGTTTGAAATATTTTCAATGAGCGGTTGAATACTTAATTTCAATATTTTGTAATCGTTAAGATTGTCATCAACATCCCATTCTATAAAAAATGTATTCGGCCTTCTGATAAGAAGTATTTCAATATAACATTTTGTAAATTCTATTTCTTCCCGAATGGTTCTGAAAATCTCATTTATATTCAGCGTTGATTTATAAAGAACCGACATATTTCTTATGACCTTGGAAATATCGTTATTTCGGTCCTTTAGGGTGCGATAGGCTATCCAATTTATCGCGTCAAGAGTATTATATGTAAAGTGGGGGCAAATTTGGGCTTGGAGCGCCGCTATATGCTGGTTTGTAAGCTCCTCCACCTTTTCGTCAATAATATCCGAAAGCTCGCTGTTCGAGCTTTTAAGCTTTTTAAAGTTTTGGTTTATAAACTGAACCTCGCTCATACTGTTTTTATCTAAATGAGCCATATCTCCCACCTGTGACAGTATTTCCTCAACAGGCCGATAGGTTATTTTAAGTATCATAAAAACAATAAATATTGAAGCCGCGGCAAGCATACCGATAATAATCAAAATAGTAAATACCGACTCTTTTTCAAGACTTCGGTAAATAGAATTTTCGGTCACGGAAAAAATGTAAAAATCGAAATTTTCGACCTTTTTACTGGTTAATATCTTCTTACTTCCGCCGATTTTTTTAACATAGGATTCGCCGTCTTTTAATTCGATATTTTCACCGTAAATATCTGCAAGATTTTTATTTATTTGCAAAACGTTTGACGAAACGATTATATTGCCGTTTTTATCGGTTATATATTCTTCCCTTTCTTCACCTTTGTTAAACAGAATATTTTCGGCAAGGTACTCCGCGTTTATGCCTATATAAACAGTATTTCCGGCATACTGCCCTTCTTCGGCTAAGGTGTACATATAGATATTAGGGTTTGTGCCGTTAAGGTTTTCGTATATTCCCACATTTCCTATTGTGCTGTAAAGCCTGCCCTGTTCAACACTGAAATTTGCTCCGTATGAAATGGTAAAACCGGTAATTCTGTCAACTATCCTTATAGATTCCACAGCGCTGAAGGTGGCACAAAGTGTCTGCATCTGTTTTTGAAGGGCATAAATCTGTAAATAATCGTTTTCGGGGTTTTCGGCGTCAATAGATAAATTCTGTGTGGAAAAGAAAACGCATGATGAGGAAATATGGGTAAGCACCCGCATAAGCGAGGACTCGGTTTTACCCGACTCGTCCATTTCAAACATATTTATTCTTTCTTTCTGCACCGAATTGCTGAAAACGATAAAAAGACTTGCGGCGACAAAACAAAATATCAAAACAAATACGGATATGTAGAACATATTTGTTCTGAAAATCTTTCTGAATCTTTTTGAATTAGCCATTACCGATACCCGCATTTCTGAACTGTTTTGGGGTATATCCCGTTTCGCTTTTAAAGACACGGTCAAAATATCCAACGCTGCTGTAACCCAAAGCCTCGGCTATTTCCTTTACCGAAAGATTGCCGCGCATAAGCATTTCCTTTGCCATATTGATTTTAAAGCGTTGGCAATAATCCGCAAAGCTTTCGCCCGCCTCTTGTTTAAAAATACGGCTTAAATAGGTCGGGTTTAAGCCGAACGCCGCCGCGACCGTCACAAGGGAAATATCCTCTTTATAATGCTTGTTAACATAATGCTTTACCTTAAAAATTCTGCTCTTGGAGTTTGTTGCGACATTCTTTGAGATATCATTAAGCAGGTCGAAAAAATCTTCCTTTTTCTGCGCGTATTTTATTCGGTTAAAGTAGTAAGAGGTATCGACCTCTAAGGCTAAATTAAAATGATTTATAACCGAATATGTAAAATTCTTTATCCAGTCAAAGCTGTAAGCGCTTTTTAAGGTCTCGGTAAGATCCTCCATCGCTCTTAAATTCCCGTTAATCAAATAGTCTGTATAAAGCTCTACCGCGTTACGCGTATTTTTAATAACAAATCCTATAAGATTATCAAAG
>JAEDML010000157.1 GCA_016303035.1 Clostridiaceae bacterium
TTACTTTCGCCTTACCTGCTTAGGTGAAATTCCGAACCGCTTTTTAAATCGTGTAGAAAAGTATGTAGCGTCGCAAAAACCGAAGGCGGCGCTTATCTCCTTTACCGAGAGATCGGTAGTTTCAAGCCTTTGCTTTGCTGCGTCAAGCTTAACATTTTCCTGATAAGACTGAGGCGTAATGCCGTATGCGTCCTTAAATTTTCTTACCATTGAGGATTCGGAAATCCGCATAAACTCAGCCAGCCGTCGGTTGGAATAAAATATGTCAAGATGTCGGTCTATGACCACCTTTACAAAGCTTATTCCGTTCTCATACGGGTAATATTGACTGCGTTTTTCTGACAAAATGTAAAGCGCTTCGCTGAGTTTTCCGCAGCAGTATGCTATTTTATTAAAGAGCGGTTGATTTGACTTTGAATATTCAAGCATTTTTCTTAGTTGATTGCCTATATCGGTATTTTTAAAAACACATCCGCCCTCTGTTTTCAGAACTTGACAAAGCGCGTCGAAGTATTTGCCGCAAAACGTAGTCTGAATCCAGTGCACTCCTTCGTCTCCCGACGAGTAGTATAAATGCGAAGTATGCCGTTTTAAAAATACGGTGTCTCCGGCTTCTGCAATGAAATCCACACCTCTGTCATTGACAGTCAATACCCCCGAAAATATATATGCCATTACATACGATTCCGAATTCTTCCTTTTCACCGTAAAATCGGCGAAATGCACCTCACCTATCTGCTGAATCGAAAAGGGATCGTCATTAGGCCAGTTTTCAAATTTAAAATGCGAAATTTTAATTCGGTTTTCCATTGCCGCCTCCTCCGTAATGACTAATGCTTTTGACTGAATATCTAATGTTTTTTGCAATATAAGTATATTATAATGAAAGTGCCGACAAAGTCAATGCGCAAATCAGATATTACACAAAACGGCAGAAAGGTAGTTTTCATAATGAAAGAATTTAAAAACTATTCCATTTCTTTCAGCGAAAGAAGCTTTGAAATTTTCATAAACGGTCTTAAATGGTTTTCCTTGCCTGTATCCTCAAGCATAGATACCTCCGAAAAGGAAGATACGGACATTGACGCTGTAAACTTGACCGTTGAAGAAAGCGATACATCGGTTAAGGCTGTTTGGAAAACATGCAGTAATCTTTGGTTTGAAAAGGTTTATACCGTTACGGCCGACGAAAGCGGATTTTATTACGGCATAAACATAAAGGGAAGCGGAACGGTTTCAAAAATCCGCTATTTCACAAGTCCGAAAAACGCGGTCGAATATGAAGCGGCAGGTTACTTGTTGCCCGTTGCCACACATAAAAACCGCTCCGACTGCACCTACAATATATTTGAAGACAATGAAATCTCCTTAGGCTACTTTGCCCCTCCTCCGTTTGTATATCCGTTTTTCGTAGAGGACGAAAAAGGTTGGTTCGGACTTGGGCTCGTTTCAAAGCCGGGTGAATATAATTATGATAAATTTATATACCGAAATGAATTCAGACTTGAGCTACCGCTATATAACAGAACCGTTGTAAACGGCGAATGGCAGGCTCACGGAATTTGGGGCGGCTACGGCGAAGACGCTTTTGATGTTATTTCCGCCTACAGCGAATGGCACTTTACAAACGGTCTGTGCGAAAGGCACGAGCCGTATGAAAACAGTCCGCTTTGGTGGCGCGGGCCTATATTCTGCGGCTGGGGCGAACAGCAAACATTATCGAGCAAAACAGGTATTTGGGCTGTCGATTTTGCCGCTCAAACAGAATATGAAAAAATGTATGAAACGCTTAAAGCCAAGCGTTTAAAGCCGTCCTTTATTATTATTGACGCAAAGTGGCAGGAAGATTTCGGTACTAATGTTGTTGATAAGAAAAAATGGCCTGATCTTAGGGCGTTTACGGATAAGCTGCACAGGGACGGAATAAAGGTCGTTCTTTGGATACGCTCCTTTAACTGCGAGGGTCTACCGCACGATGAATGTGTAAAATCCCTTACCAATCCGATAGCCTTCGACCCGACAAATCCCAAATTTGTTAAGCGTATGACCGAAAATATTCGCACCCTGCTTTCCGACCGAGAGGGTTGTTTTAACTGCGACGGATTTAAAGTGGATTTCATAAACTGTATCCCCGAGGGGGAGAGAATTGAAACCTTTGAAAATGGCATTTACGGAGTTGAGCTGATTAAACGCTGGCTTGAGCTTGTTAAGACCGTTTCAAAGCAGGTAAAGCCCGACGCACTTATGAATGTAAGCTGTGCGCATCCGTATATGGCTTCGGTAAGCGATGAAATAAGAATACACGATTATCACAGTCAACAGCGCGCCGCATGCTCTGTTATGGGGTACAGAAGGGATATTGCAAACGCCGTATTCAATGGAATACCGATTGACTGCGACTGCGGCGGTTACCTTAACCACAGGGATTTTGAGCGTTATATGAAGTATCAGCC
>JAEDML010000158.1 GCA_016303035.1 Clostridiaceae bacterium
CCATTATAATAAGAAACGGAGTGAATTTCAATGGGCAATATAGACAAAAGGAAACTTATGGATGCAATAATTGCTTCAAGCGGAGGAAAAATCGACAGCGGCGCGCTTAATAAGGCGGCAGAGAGCGGAGATACATCCGCGCTTATGGGTGCACTGTCCGAAGAGGACAGGAAAAAGCTGTCGGCGGCGCTTTCGGATAAAAAGAGTCTTGAAGCGGCGCTTAACAGCGAGCAGGCAAAGGCAATTCTTAAGGCGTTTTTGAAGGGCGGCAAAAATTGATGGACGATTTAAACGAGAAGCTTGCCGGAATATTAAATGATCCGGAAAGCATGAACCGCGTCCGTAAAATGGCGGAGAGTCTGCTTGGCAGTCAGAGGCAGGAGGATACGTCTTCTCCTGCCTCGCCTATGCTTTCCAATACCGACGGAGTAGGGGTGGGCGGCGATGAGCTTAGAGCCGTAATGAATATAATGTCCCGCCTTAAAAACGAGAAAAATGACTCAAGAACACAGCTTCTTTTAGCACTTAAGCCGCATTTAAGCGAACCGAGACAGGAAAAGGTGGATACGGCCGTTAAAATTTTAAGACTTTTGGATTTGTTACCGTATTTAAAGGAAAGCGGAGTTTTAAATCTTTTAATGTAACGACATATACTTTAAGCTTTGAAAACGGGGATCTATATGGCAGATAATGATTTTCTTCGTCAGCAGCAGGCGGCGGTTGAGCGTATGCGTGAGATGAACGCGCGCTCACAGCAAAACGGCGGTTACAAAATGCCGCCTGTTCCGAATTTTGTAAAGCTGTCAGGAAACGGACAGCAAAACGTCAGAGGTAATATACAGGGTGAAGCACGAACGCAGAATAAGGGCAGGGAAGCGGAGCCTAAAAAACAGACAGCCGAAAGCCAAAGAAACGGCGGGGTGCTTAGCTTTCTTGACGGGCTTGATATTCCATTTTTAAGCAAATTGAAAACCGATAAGGATATGAGTATTGTAATCGGTCTTGCGCTTATACTTTTCAGCGAGGGAGCCGATAAAATGCTGCTGATTGCACTGCTTTACATTCTTATGTAAACCGGTAAAATTTTCATGTCGAATTTGCAAAAAATGTAGTTATGTAAACTCGGACAACCCTAAAAAGTTTTCAACTTATCCACCGAAATATTAACCGTTTAGGGGTTTATAACCCCGAAAATAGGCTTGATTTGCCCTATTTTCGGTGGATAACTATGTGAATAAGTGGAATAAGCATATATGCAAAAATAAAATGAATATAAAATTATGTAAATAAATTCGACAAATTTCCTTTTAATATTTCCTACAAAAAATAAGCGCTTTTTTGTGCATTTTCTGCCCTTTGAATCCTAAGAAAAGCAAGGCAGCCGTACGGGAAAAATATCCGAAACGGCTGCCTTGCTTTAATTTTAAAATTATGCGGCTGATAACCGTATTATTCGCTTCTCAGAGCGACAACGGGATCCTTCTTGGAAGCGCTGCGTGACGGTATTATACCCGAAATAAGCGTGAGTGCAACGCTTATAGCAACGAGGATTATTGCCGCCGGAACAGGCAGATATGCGCTTAGATTTCCTATTCCCGTAAGATGGTGCAAAATCATATTTATCGGAATACACAGCAGGTATGTTATCAGTACGCCGAGCAATCCCGATGTGAAGCCTATTATTACCGTTTCTGCGTTAAACATATTTGAAACATTCCGCTTTGAAGCGCCTATTGCGCGGAGTATACCTATTTCCTTTGTGCGCTCCTGAACCGAAATAAGGGTAATAACACCTATCATAATCGAAGATACAATAAGCGACACCGCAACAAAGGCGATAAGGACATAGGTGATTGCGTTTATAATAGAGGTAACCGAGGACATCATAATGCCTACATAATCGGTATAGGTGATTTTTGAAAGCTCATCGACCGTGTCGTTGTAATCGGAAATAGCCTGCTCTATTACATCCTTGTTTTCAAAGGAGGAGGCATATATATTGACGGAGGAGGGGTCGTCAAGATCAACATACCCGAGTTCTTTTAAGTTATCGTCATATGTTGTCTCGGAAAATTCTGGAACCTCATCATAAAACGCCGCGCATTGCTCGGTTGTATAACCGTCCATTGCCGCCCCTATCGCCGCCGCCTTTTGCTGAGAGGTCAAACCGCTTAATCTTGCCTGAACCTCCTGCGCGTACTTGGCTTTATATTGTTCCTCTGCCGTCTTTGTGAACAGCTCGGTAATTTCCTCATCACTCATACTTGCGATGTAGCTTTTAATTTCATCCTCGCTCATACCGGTTTGTCCGGTGAGCGCCGCTACCATGGTTTCCTCCATCTTTTCGCGGTTCATAGCTCCCACCGTCCGTGAGACCGCGGCCTCTACCTCCTCGTTTGAAGGTATGCTCATAATCTTTACATAGGCGTTAGCCTT
>JAEDML010000159.1 GCA_016303035.1 Clostridiaceae bacterium
TTTTTTCTTTATTAACAAAATTTGCGGAGGATTTATGGAAAATTTGTTTTTTAGGGTCGAAACGCTGTTTTCCGAAGCTTTGCCGTTTGTGCTTACGATTTCATCGGGAATATTCCTAACGGTTATATGCCGCTGGTTTCAGTTGCGGCACCCGATAATCGGGATTACCTATGTTTTTAAAAACAGCGGGAGGGACAGCCGCGGCGGAGCATCCACTTTCCAGTCGGCGTGCACCTCGCTTGCGGCTACGGTAGGAACGGGAAATATAGGCGGCGTGGCCGGAGCCGTGGCGATAGGGGGAGCGGGAGCGATTTTCTGGATGTGGGTATCGGCTTTTTTCGGTATGTGTATTAAGCTGTGCGAAATAACACTATCGGTTAAATACAGGGAAAAATGCGGCGAAAAATTTACCGGCGGTCCTATGTATTACATAAGAAAAGGCTTAGGGTCAGGCTTTGCGCCGCTGAGTACTGCCTTTGCGGCGATTACCGTTGCGGCTTCCTTCGGAACAGGTAATTTTATGCAGGTAAACACCGTTGTAAATTCATTAAAGGATGATAAAACGGTGCGCCTTATTACAGGGGCGGTGTTTGCGTTATTGATATTCGCCGTTCTTAAAGGCGGTGCTAAGAGAATCTTTTCGGTTACCGAAAAGGCAATGCCGATTATGTCTCTGCTTTATTTATTTCTTTCATTGGGTATTCTTGCAGTAAATTACAAAGCGGTGCCCTACGCGTTTGTTATGATATTCAAAGGTGCTTTTAATCCGTCGGCAGTAACGGGAGGAGCAGTGGGAAGTGCCGCTATTGCTATGTTTACCGGCGCCTCAAGGGGAATTTACTCAAACGAGGCAGGGCTTGGAACCGCGGCCTTAGCCCACGCTTCAAGTGCAAACAACGACGCGGCAGAGGAGGGACTAAGCGGGATTTTTGAAGTATTTGCGGATACTATTGTTATCTGTACGGCTACGGCACTTGTCATACTTTGTTCGGGTGTAAAGCTGCCCTACGGTATGTATGTTTCCTCGGGAATAGTGCTTGAAGCCTTTAAATCGGTCTACGGTGCGGCGGCAAATCTTATTATGCCGCTTATGCTTATACTTTTTGCACTCACAAGTATTGTCGGCTGGGGATATTACGGTATACAGTGCTGGGGATATCTTCTCGGCGGCAGAGGGACAATAATATATACGGTCTTCTTTTCCGCCGCCTGCATAGCAGGGGCGCTTTTCGGGAATGAAATAATTTGGCGGATATCTGCCCTTATGAACGGAGTTATGCTTATTATTAACCTTACTGCGGTTTTATGCTTAAGCGGCACGGCGGCGGACTGCGTTAACGAATACGACGCGCGGTTGAAAACGGGTAAAAAAGGTAGTATAATAAATAAAAAGTGAAGGCTGTAAAGGAATGAAATGTATGACAGAGGAAAGAGTCGGAAAAATATCGGAAAATCTGGGGCTTGATGAGGCGGCAATATTTACCTCTGCACCTAACCGCTTTTATCTTACCGGCTTTACGTCATCCGCGGGGGCGGTGCTTATAACGCATGATAATGCATACTTTCTGATAGATTTCAGATATTTTGAGAAAGCAAAGCAAACGGTTAACAGCTGTGAAGTTATTTTATGTAAAAATCTTTATAATCAGATTTCGGAAATACTGAAAAAGCATACGGTAAAAACACTTTTGGTTGAAACCGCGGATTTAAGTGTTCAGGAGTTCAAGACATACAAAGAAAAGCTTGAAGGTGTAATTGTAAGCGATGACGCGCGTATTGAGCGGCTGATTCTTGAAATGCGAAGCATTAAAAGCACTGACGAGCAGAGGCTGATAAAGAAGGCGCAAAACCTCACCGACGACACCTTTTCTTATATTCTTGAACGCATAGCGGCAGGCAGAACCGAAAAAGAGGTCTTGCTTGATATGGAATTTTTTATGCGTAAAAACGGCAGCGAGGGGGTATCGTTCGATTTTATAGTGGTTTCGGGCAAAAACTCCTCATTACCGCACGGCGTTGCCGGAGACAAAATAATCGAAAAGGGCGATTTTGTGACAATGGATTTCGGTGCGGTTGTGGGAGGCTACAGGTCTGATATGACGCGTACCGTAGCCGTAGGCTCTGCCGATTACGAACAGCGCGAAGTGTACGAAACGGTGCTTAAAGCACAGCAAACCGCTCTTTCGGTTATAAAACCCGGAGTCAGGTGCTGTGATGTTGACAAAGCCGCTCGGGATATTATAACCGAAGCCGGCTACGGCGAATGCTTCGGACATGCCTTAGGGCACAGCGTAGGAATTGAAATACACGAAAATCCCGCCTTTAGTCCGAAAAATGAAACAACGGTAAAACCGGGACTTGTAATGACGGTCGAGCCCGGAATATATATAGAAAACCGTTTCGGGGTAAGAATTGAGGATATGGT
>JAEDML010000160.1 GCA_016303035.1 Clostridiaceae bacterium
TATGAAAACCATATAGCGAACGAGGTATTTATCGTTTATACGAAATATGTTAATTCTGCGGTTCAGGTTCCTGTTTGTAAGCGTATTCTGCCGCTTTTACGGCGTGATTTTGCAGACATTGAATATGAATACGAATATACCGCGCAGCCGATATATGAGCCGTCGGCTCAAAAGGTTTTCGACCAAATGGTGCCTAATTATTTGGTAGGATTTATGTATGATGTTTTTATGCAGTCGGCAACGTGCGAAAACTACGCGCGTATGACCGCAATGCAGAACGCTACAAAAAACGCAGATGAAATGATAAGCAAGCTCTCGACCGAAATCAACGCCGCAAGGCAGCTTGCAATTACCAACGAAATTACCGAAATTGCAGCCGCAAGCGAGGTTTCGGACACATTATAGCTCATTGGAGGCGAGCCTTTTGTATTCAAGAGAATATCACGGTATTATTTCAAAAATTACCGGGCCTGTAATAGATGTCAAGTTTGAAAACGGCGGCGAGCCGCCGATAAATTCCTTAATAAATGTCGATAACACCGATGTTCACGCCGAAGTTGCAGCGCACTTGGGCGGGGGCGTTATCCGCGCGATAGCGCTTGACGCAACAGAAGGGTTATCCTGCGGAATGTCTGTTTCAACCGACGGTAAGGGTATTGAAGTACCTGTGGGCGAAAATGTTATCGGCCGCGTTGTCGATGTTTTAGGCCGTCCTATTGATAACAAGGGCGAAATTAAAGCGGAGCACCGCTTGCCTATACACCGTAACGCCCCGTCTTTTGCCGATCAGAAGCCGGCAACAGAGCTGCTCGAAACAGGTATTAAAGTAATAGATTTGCTTATTCCTTATGCAAAGGGCGGTAAAATAGGACTTTTCGGCGGCGCAGGCGTCGGCAAGACCGTGCTTATAATGGAAATGATACACAATATTGCCGTAAATCACGGCGGATATTCTGTCTTTACCGGTGTAGGCGAGCGAAGCCGTGAGGGTAACGAGCTTATTCACGATATGGAAAACAGCGGCGTTATAAATAAATCCATTCTTGCATTCGGTCAGATGAACGAGCCTTCCGGAAGCCGTATGCGCGTAGCTTTGACCGGTCTTACAATGGCGGAATACCTGCGTGATGAAAAGCATCAGGATGTGTTGCTGTTTATAGACAATATATATCGCTTTGTTCAGGCAGGCAATGAGGTAAGCGCGCTTCTCGGCAGACTTCCGAGCGCAGTCGGATATCAGCCTACGCTTGCAAATGAATTAGGTTCGCTTGAGGAAAGAATTGCCTCTACACACAACGGCTCCATAACCTCGGTGCAGGCGGTTTATGTCCCTGCGGACGATCTTACCGATCCCGCTCCTGCTACAATCTTTACGCATCTTGACGCTACAACGGTACTGTCAAGAAGTATAGCAGAGCAGGGTATTTATCCTGCGGTTGACCCTCTTGAATCCAGCAGCAGGGTGCTTGAGCCCGAAATTGTAGGTAAAAAGCATTATGATACCGCGCGCAGGGTGCAGGAATGTCTGCAAAGATACAATGATCTTAAGGATATTATTGCAATTCTCGGTATGGAGGAGTTATCCGCCGAAGACCGTCTTACGGTTTACCGTGCAAGAAAAATCCAGAACTTCCTTTCACAGCCTATGAGCGTTGCCGAATCATTTACCGGTATGAAGGGAAAATTTGTTCCGCTTGAAGAAACGATTGAGGGATTCCGCCAAATTGTGGACGGTGAAGTTGACGATTTACCTGAGCTTGCATTTTCAATGGTCGGCAATATAGATGAAGCAAAAGAAAAGGCTAAGACCTTATAAACCCTGATTCCGAAACGGAGGCGCAGCATTTTGAGTAAATTTCTTTTGGAAATTATCACGCCTGAAAAAATTTTTTTCCAAGGTGAAATTGAATCTGTCGTATGCCAGACCGATGACGGTGAAATCGGGGTACTGAAAGGCCACCAAACAATGGTTGCCGCCTTAAAGGTAGGGGAGATAAGGCTGAAAATCGACGGTGTATGGAAAAACGCCTTTTCATCGGAAGGTTTTATGGAGGTCCGTCCCGATAAAACGGTAATTTTTTCACAATCCTGCGAATGGCCTGAGGATATTGATTTGGAACGGGCTGAACACGCTCGAATACACGCGCTTGAAAAAATCGAGCATGAGCACGGTATACGCGAACACCGTCACAATGAAATTTCACTTGCGCGGGCTATGGCACGGCTTAAGATAAAAAATCGCAAACATTCTTAAGTTAGTTGATTTTAAAACAAAAAATGCTTGATTTTGCATCATAAGTGTTGTATAATACCAAAGTCAAGATTTTGCCGGTGTGTTGGAATTGGCAGACGAGACGGACTCAAAATCCGTTGTCAGCGATGGCGTGTGGGTTCGAGTCCCACCACCGGCACCA
>JAEDML010000161.1 GCA_016303035.1 Clostridiaceae bacterium
GCCGACGGCAAAAGCTGGCGCTGTCTACGCAGTCCGATATCGTCGGGATTTTTTCGACACTCCTCGTCAAGCGCTTGTTCAATGCGGGTACGCATTTCGGCGGCGGCGGCATTGGTAAAGGTAACAATAAGCAGTCGGTCGGCAGGAACGGGGTTTACCCTGTCTGTAAGCTTTGAAATTACCCGCCGTACAAGCACTGCGGTTTTTCCCGACCCTGCAGCCGCCGATACCAAAACATTACCCTTGGTATTTATAGCCGCTGTTTGCTCGCGTGTAGGCTCAAAACTCATTCTTTTCCGCCTCCTCCATTTTTATAAGTACCTCGGCGTTATTCATTTTCGGCACCGACATATGCTCTTCGTTTTCTATGCCGCAAACCGATGAATAATCGCAGTAGCTGCACGCCGCCGTATCGCCGTCAATCGGCGATATTGAAATATCTCCGCTTGCTATGCTGTTCCCGGTACGGGCAATAAGCTTTTCTATGTAGTCAAACACGGTAGAAAAACCGTCAGGCGGTATAAAGGAAGCGCACCGCTTGCTTAATTCTCCGTTTTTTGTGAAAGCAGGCTTGGGGACGAACTCACCCTCTGCCTTCTTATCCATTGCGGTTATCAGGTTAATATCACCCTGCATAAGCCCGTTCATTGCCATGCCGCTGTCGTTAAGATCCCGCCGTGACGGCATATAGAATATACCTGCGGCGGCGCCGTCGTCCTTGCCGCAGCCGCGCACCGCGGCGTAGAGATAAACCAGCATTTGAAGATTAAGACCGAAAAGCACATCGGGAAGTCTAAAGGATCTGCTTCCCGTTTTATAGTCTATTACCCTTACATAGCCATTGTAGGTATCCACCCTGTCAATACTGCCTTCAATATAAATATTTCCGCCGTCAAACGGGAATTTAACCGACGGTATATCTCCGTCCCTGCCGATTTTAAGCTCGCATGCGCAGGGTTCAAAATCGCTCTGCTCAAACTCGCGCGCTATCTGCCAAACGACCTCTTTCAATGCGCGTGAGATATTATCGGTTAAAAAGGCATATCTTGCGTTCATAATACTGCCTATTCCCTTTATTCCGTCAAGATATTCCTTTACAAACATATCGGTCTTAGTGTCGAGTTCTTCCCTTGTCATAACGCAGATTTCCTTTTTATATGAGGAAATAATGCGTTCTAAAACATAGTGCACAAGGGTTCCTCTCTGCAGCACATCAAAATCCGCAGGACGCAATTTTTTGGCGGAAAGCCCGTATTTGCAAAAATAGGAAAAATGGCATTTATTAAAGGTATCAAGCTTTGAAGCCGACATATGCATATTCTTTCCGTAAAGCATTTCTGCCGTCTTGGGAGTAATAGCGCTGTCTTTTTTTACAAGCTTTTCAAGCGTAGTATCAATGCGTGTATCGGTATCGGTTCCTCCTAATCCGAGCTTTACGGTCTGCGCGCCGTCGGGATTTTCACGCAGACAGCGGCAAAACGCCGAAAAAGCTGCCTGCTCGGTCTCGGGTGCATTATCCTTAGTTACTTCACCGGCGTGTTCGCGAACCTTTTTACAGGGTATTTTCTCGGCAATTTCAGCCACGAATGCCGCTTCCTCGCTCTCTTCGCCCGAAGCTGCACGCAAATGTCTGCATATAAACAGCTTTTCTGAAGGGCAGCACACATTTGTATAAACCAAAAAATTCTCATCTATTGCCGAAGTCAGCGAATTATCCGCAATATCAATTCCCAGCTCTATTAGGGTGCGGCGTTCGGGTACGGACAGTATTCCTGCCGAAGAAGCATACGCCGGAAACACCCCTTGATTTGCGCCGAGAATAAAGGCGACCTTAGGTCTTGAGGGTCTTATTCGGTCGGCAGAGCCGAAGGTGACTTCGTCAAGGGTCTGCGGAACAAGCCCGACAGATGATAAGGAAACAGAGAGCTTTAAAGCCTCGGCAAATTCTCTGCGGCTTAAGCTATCCTGCCCGAAGCACCGCACAAGGCAGTCAAGAAGACTCATATACATATCATAACCCTGCTTTAACGCATCAGAGGAAAACTCTCGCTCATCACTGCTGAATTTTCCGCACATATCGGCAAGCTTTTCGCCCACCTTACATTCCTCAAAAAGCTTTACAATAGCTGCCGCCATATCTGCTGCAGTTCCGTTAAAAGCGGCTTCAAAGCTTTTTATCGGAGCTATCGCCCGTTTTCTTAAAGCGTTTATCTGCGCTAACTGACCGTCATTCTCGTTTTGGTTGACATCTTCTCCGGATACGAATCCTCTTACATCCATATCCCATTCGTTATTCCATTGCGCGCCGTTTATATTCCAAAGCGCGGTATAATTTTCAAGAACGGGAATTTCATCATAATTAAG
>JAEDML010000162.1 GCA_016303035.1 Clostridiaceae bacterium
GGCAAGGCTCAAATTTTCGGCGGAATAATTCTCATTATAATCGGTCTTGAAATCTTTATTACGGGTATTATTTAATGTATGAAAATATCGCCTGATTCGCGGTACTCGGTAGGCGTCATACCGGTAAATTTTTTAAACGCCTTGTTAAAATTTGCCGTATTGTTAAAACCGCATTCGGAAGCTATGTTTATCATATTTTCTCCCGAGTCTGCCATTATACGCTTTATGGCTTCATCAATACGTTTTGACGATATATAGTCCCAAAGCGTAATGTTGTTAATTTTTTTAAAGAGAGCGGAAAAATAATTCGGACTTAATCCCGCAGCCTGCGAAATACTTTGAAGGGTCAACTCCTCGCAAAGGTGGCTGTCGATAAAAAGGACGGCGTTTCTTATGCTGCGGACATGACTGCGGCTTACGGAAATGCCGTCCTCCGCATATCCGTAATCCCTTATAAGGCTCACAATCATTGAATTAAGATAGCTTTTTACCATAAGCGGATATTCCTCTTTGCGCATTTCAAGCTCTCCTTGAAGCATACGCATTATACCTCTTAACCTGTCGGCTTTCTCACGAGGTATTCGGTTTTCAAAGCCCTCTCTGTGAGAAAAGCAGAAATTTATATGCCTGTCGCTTAGGCTGTCGGACGATCTGCCCCAAATATACCGCGGCTCAAAATGCAGATTCGTAATTTTAAGTCCGCCCTCAGATACATTGGTTATACAATGCGTTTCATTGCTTGAAAATACCATCATATCCCCTGCGGAAATATTATAACACCTGTCACCTACGGTATAAATCGCACTACCCGAATCCACATATGAAATTTCAAATCTGGTATGGCTGTGCTTGTGTGGCGGACGCGGACCGCACGGAACGCTGACATGCCACATCTTCAAAAGATAATCCCCTGCAGAGGAAACAACGCCTCCGATATTTTCGGTCATATAATCACCTTCGTAATATAGTTTGCAAAGACAGTAATATTGTTGTTGAAGAAAAAAACGCATAATATTAAAATACAAGTATATTGTAAAGCTGATTTTACATATTGTCAATCGTAAAAAATATTAGGAGGAAATATTATGAGCTTTAACAGATGTTCAAGCCCGTCAGACCTTAAAATTACCGATATGAGGTTCGTTGATATCGACGGCGCACCTAAAAGATGCACTATTCTTAAAATTATGACTAATCAAGGCATTTGCGGCTACGGCGAGGTAAGAGACGCTTCAAGCAAGACCTATGCGCTTATGCTTAAAAGCAGACTGCTCGGCGAAAACCCCTGCAATGTAGACAGAATATTTCACAAAATCAAGCAGTTCGGCGGTCCGTCCCGTCAGGGCGGCGGCGTGTGCGGTATTGAAATCGCACTTTGGGATTTAGCCGGCAAGGCATACGGCGTTCCGCTTTATCAAATGCTGGGCGGTAAATTCCGTGACGAGGTACGCGTTTACTGCGATACCGATGTTGACGGCAAGCATACCGGACATGATATGGGACTTGCTTTAAAAAAGCGTATGGAAATGGGCTTTACATTCCTTAAAATGGACCTCGGAATAGGTCTTTTGCTTGACGAGCCTGGCACACTTAACGCGCCTCTCGGATTTATAGACGATATGAAAAAATACGCGTCTCACATATTAAACGTTCAGGGCGGAAGCGTAACAGCGGATATGGTAAAGCATCAGAAAAGCTATTCCATTGTAACCACCGCTCACCCGTTTACCGGTATTCACCTAACAGAAAAGGGGCTTGATTACCTTGAAAATTATGTGCGCGAGGTGCGTGAAGTAATAGGCTACGAGGTTCCGCTTGCAATTGACCACTTCGGACATATATGCGTTGAAGACTGCATAAGATTTGCAAAGCGTATGGAGCCGTATAATCTTGCCTGGATTGAGGATATGGTTCCTTGGATGTACACCGACCAGTATGTACGCCTTAAAAACAGCACTACCATTCCGATATGCACAGGTGAAGATATTTATCTTAAAGAAGGGTTTGAAAAGTTGATAAAGGCCGGCGGCGTATCGGTAATTCACCCTGATATCCTCACCTGCGGCGGTGCCTTGGAGCTTAAAAAGATATCCGACATAGCCGACGAAAACGGAGTCGCGGTAGCAATACATATGGCTGAAAGCCCCGTTGCCTGCCTTGCGGCGGTTCAGACCGCGGCGGCAATGCACAATGTTCTAGCGCTTGAATTCCACTCGGTAGATGTTCCGTGGTGGGCGGATATGGTTACGGGAATCCCCAACCCCCTCTTCCAAAACGGATTTATCAAGGTTCCCGAAAAACCGGGTCTCGGATTTGACGA
>JAEDML010000021.1 GCA_016303035.1 Clostridiaceae bacterium
GGCCTGATTCCGCTGTGGAACAGCTCGGTTTCAAGGTAAATCTGACCGTCCGTAATAGAAATTACATTTGTAGGTATATACGCGGATATATTTCCGCCCATAGTCTCAATTATCGGAAGCGCGGTAATACTGCCGCCGCCAAGTTCCTTACTCAGACACGCGCTTCGTTCAAGCAGACGGCTGTGAAGATAAAATACATCACCGGGGTATGCTTCACGCCCGGGCGGACGGTGCAGCAGTAATGATATTGTGCGGTAAGCTACCGCGTGCTTTGATAAATCGTCATATATAACCAATACATCCTTACCGTCGCGCATAAAACCCTCTGCTACCGAGCATGCGGCATATGGGGCGAGATACTGCATTGCAGGGCTGTCGGAAGCCGTAGCCGCTACTACAACGCTGTACTCCATCGCGCCTTTTGCAGTGAGAGTATCGACAATCTGTGCAATATTTGCCGCTTTTTGACCTATTGCACAGTAAATGCATATTACATCGGAATTTTTCTGATTAAAAATTGCATCCAGAGCGATAGCGGTTTTACCCGTTTGACGGTCGCCTATTATCAGCTCACGCTGACCCCTGCCTATCGGTATCATACTGTCAATGGACAGTATTCCCGTTTCAAGCGGGGTATCAACAGGTCGGCGCTCCATAATTGTAGGCGCTTTGCGCTCAACCGGAAGGTATTCCGTTGCGTCAAGGGATTTACCGTCCAGCGGTCTGCCTATGGGGTCTATTACTCTGCCGATAAGACAGTTACCTATCGGAATTTCCGCTACGCGTCCCGTGCCCTTAACCGTATCTCCCACGCTTACCGAATCGGCATTATCCATAAGAACGGCACCTACGCCGTTTTCCATAAGGTCGAGAGCCATTCCGAATACTCCGTCGCCGAACTCAAGCAACTCACCATAAAGTCGGTTAGGCAGATTTGAAATATGTGCTATTCCGTCCCCGGAGCTTTCTACCTTGCCGTATTGATAAACTATGGGGTCGGTTTTAAAAGAATCTATTCTGTTTTTTAAAAAAGTACTTATTTTATCAACCTTAAACTCAGACATATTCTTATCGCCTCCCGCCGTTATCTGACAAGGTGCTCTTTCATTTGCTTTAGCTGTGATGAAATACTTAAATCATAGATTTTTCCGTCAACATCGGCAATAAAACCGCCTATAATGCCGTTATCGGTTACACGCCGAAAGTCGATATCCGAACCGAGCTTTGCCCTAAAGCGGTCGCATATATAATTGTAGGTCTTATCGGACATATTGTCCGCAGTAGTTATAATGATACTTTTCATAAAACCGCCTTATCCTTTCGGTAAAATATTCGCAAGATAAACCTTATTCAGCGCCGGACGCGTCTTTTTCCGAACTTTCTTTAACGTCGCTTTTTTCGGAAAAGAAAGATTCGGCAATTTTTAAATTATCGTCATCGTTAAACTCACGCTTAAGTATTTGCTTTGAAATATCAACAGCAAGCCCTGCAACCTCACCCTGAAGAGAATTCAGCATTGCAGTGCGCTCGGCTTCAATATCGCTTTGCGCCTTAGCAATGATAGCCCTGGCGCTTTCCTTGGCATTTTCGGTTATCTTAACGGAATTTTCCTTTGCGGTACGCTCGGCTTCACCGATAATTTCGGCGCGCTTATCTTTGCTTTCCGCAAGCATTGCGTTGTATTCGTCAAGCTTTTCCTGCGCCTGTTTTGTTTTCTCTTCCAGTTCGTTTTTAGCGTCATTTATCCGTTTTGTACGGGCGTTCAAAAACTTTTTGACAGGTTTATATATTAAAGTCTTAACGATTACAAACAGAATGATAATATTTAAAATGTTTATAAGCAAATCTTTTGCTAAATCGGGAATTGTCACTCCGCCCATTACTGTTACACCTCTGTACCGAAATTATTTTGCCGCAAGAATAAGAGCCACAACGAAGGCGTAAATCGCGGTGGATTCTGCAAGGGCGCATCCTAAAAGCAAAATTGCGTTTATCTTACCCGAAGCCTCGGGCTGACGAGCGACAGCCTCCGCCGCTTTACCCGTAGCTATACCCATACCAAGTCCGGCGCCCAAAGCCGCCAGCATAGCCAAACCTGCACCAATTGCCGTCATAATAATCACCATATCCTTTCAAATTCTTAAAAATTATTCGATTGCTTCGTTTATAAACGTTAATGATAAAACTATAAAAATATAGGTCTGTATCAACGGGTGGAAAACATTGAAATAAAGTCCGGCAACTGCCGGAATACCGGTTGCATAACCGTTAAGAACGGATTTTAACAAATCCATTACTATCATACCGCCTATCATATTACCGAAAAGACGGCAGGCAAGCGAAATCGGAACCGCTATATCGCTTAAAATCTTCATCGGAAAAATTACAGGGGTAGGTTTTGCAAGACTCTTTACCCTGCCGCCGAAGCCTTTTTTGCGAATACCGTAAAAATTTATAAGCGCAAAGGTAATAAGACCCATTGCAAGCGTTACAAGTAAATCCGAAGTGGGCGGTCGCATCCCGAATAATTCGCTGATTGCAGAAAATATCATAAAAACAGCCAGCGAATACATATAGGGAGCTATCTGCTCGGTATAGTCTCCCAACACGCTCTTTGTGAAATTTTCCATAGCTTCGACCGATATTTCAATTACATTTTGAAATCCTTTAGGATTATCCTTATCAAACCGCGGAAACAGGATAAATCTGAATATAAGTCCTAATAAAAGCACTATTGCAATTATAACCCACATCATAACGGTGGTTTTTGCAAAGGAGACCCCGAAAAGGGTTATACGTTCGCTGAACATCTGAAATTCAACATTTAGACCGCCGGAACTTTGGCTTACACTTGAAATTACGGTGCCGATTAAAAACCAGGCGGATATAACGGTAAGAATCATATAAAGCCTGTGCTTTTTCTTCTGCGGTTTTGAAGCATCGGGAGCCTTCGCAGCCTGCCTTGTAGCGGAAAAGCCTATAAACCCTATCGCTAAAAGAACCGCGGAAACCGCCAATTCAATTATTGTAACCGTTTTCGTATAAATCAACCCCATTCAGTGCAGGAATAAATGTATCAAAACTAAGACTTTTTAAAAAAGCTCAGATATATAAAATAAACCACTGCGCTTAGCGGAAGTCCTGCCGCATACCCGCAGGCGCAGTTAATAATGCTTTCAGGAAACTTTAACAGCAACAAGGCAATTGCGGCGGCGTAAAGCACCAGCTTTACAAGGAGAGCTTTTATTACTTCTTTAGTATTGCCCGATGTAACCGAGCGAAGCAGTATACTCAACAAAAACATCTGTACAGCTCCGAAGAGCATAGCTATAATAAAAGCCAACAAATTCATTATCTCCTCTTAAAATTTTATTCATATATTCTATTACTTTTATTTTACAAAGTCAATATCAATTTTAGCTATGAATTATGCTATATAAAAATATAATTTGTTAATATTTTCACACAGAAAAGTTTTATCACCATATCGCTTAATAATCATATGATATTAGTGAAGTTTATCTTCAAAATTTAAATAGGAGGCTTATATATGGCAGATACTGTTAATGGCTGCGCTGCCGACGGTGCAAGCTTCAAAGAAGCTGTGTGCGTAGATGCCGGCAGAGTTTACGATTCCTGTTGTGATCGTGACTGCCTTGAAGATTTGAGATGCTGCTTTTTGCCGGAGGCTCAGGCGTTGGTAAACCAAGCACAAAGCGTAAGGCTTAATTCAGCGGAAGTACTTACCGTTTATATTGATGTTGAACCTGTCAATTTTAACAAGGGCTTTTATTCCTGCGATCTCACCTTCTTCTTCCTGCTTGATTTTGACCTTTTTATGGCGCCGCACACATGCCCACAGCATGTTAAGGGTATTACATCCTACAACAAGCGCGTTATCCTTTTCGGAAGCGACGGCAATGTTAAGGTATTTACAAGCAGAGTAAACGATGATGACTGCGGTTGTGAGAAGCCTGTTCGCAGAACCACCAATATGCCTAAGTGCGTAGTTCAGGCGGTCGACCCGGTTCCGCTTTCTGCACGGAAAGGCCAAATAAGGGATTGCTACGATAATATTCACTGCATTCCCAAAAGCGTTGCCGAGTGTATAGGCGGAAATGTTGTTACCGACCTGCAGAACGGAGATCCTACGGTTTATGTAACTCTCGGTTTGTTCACTATCGTTCAGCTTATACGAAATGTGCAGATGCTTATACCTGTGTATGACTTCTGTATTCCCGAAAAGCAATGCGAGGATACAAGCGATCAGCCCTGCGACACATTCCGCAAAATCAAATTCCCGACCGACGACTTTTTCCCGCCCCGTCCGTGTGATATTTCCGGCTGCGGCTGTTGCCACAGTGACGATAAATCATAAATATCGGGTAAAAAAACTGTCCCGAGAGCCGATAACTTCGGCAAATCCCGGGACAGTTTTTTAAATAAGCGACGAACAATCAAGTCCGTCAAAGCGTTCAAAGAAAGGCTTTATTGCGGCAATATCTTCGGCTATACCTCCGATTTTACGGCTTTCAAAATTCATCGGCATTACAGGGTCGTGAACACTGAGCCTTAAAAGGAACCAACCGTTAGGAGTAAAAACGCGTATACCCTCTCGGTTATCGTCTGCAACTTTATAACCGTCGTTAACAGAAGCGAATTTCTCAAGCTCTTCAATAACCTTATTGCCGTACTCCCTGAAATCGGGAACGGTAATTGCAAAACGGCATTCTTTTTCTTCGGCAGGCATTTCAAGCGGATCTAAAATTTTATTTATATTCTTACCGCGTGCAAGCTCAATTACAATTTTTGTTACAAGATAAGCGCCGTCATCAAGAAAATAGTTTTCTCTGAGCGCCGCATGCCCCGAGGTTTCAATTGCAAGAGGGCAGTTAATTCCTTCATTACAGAGTTCTACGGCTTTGTCTATAACATTTTTATATCCTCTTTTATAGCGGTAATGCTTACCGCCTAAGGTTCCCTCAATAAATTTTTTAAGACCGTCTGAGGTTACCGAGTCGGTTACTATTGTTGCGCCGCTGTTCCCCTGCATTGCTATGTAAGAGGCAAGCGCAATAAGTCTGTTTCGGTTAATTTCTATACCGTCCGAACCTACGCATCCGGCACGGTCCACATCGGTATCGAAAATAAGACCTAAATCGGCGTTATTCTTTAAGACGGCGTCACATATACTTTTCATAGCCGCCTTATCTTCGGGGTTGGGTATATGGTTCGGGAACATTCCGTCCGGTTCTAAAAACTGACTGCCCGATATATCGGCGCCTAGCCGTTGCAGAACATCGGTTGCATAAAAGCCGCCTACGCCGTTACCTGCGTCTACAACAATTTTAAAGCCGGAAAGAGGTTTATCCTCTTCTCTCTTACCAACTGCATCGCATATCATTTTTCGCAGTCTTGAAGCGTATTGCGGCATATAATCAACAGCGGTTACCTTGCCTGCGCGGTTGCAGATAATCTCCTCGCCGTTATCGGCAAGTTTAAGAATTTCCGCAATGTCATTTCCCTCAAGTCCGCCGTTTTCGGTAAAAAATTTCAAACCGTTGCGGTCTGACGGATGGTGGCTTGCGGTTATCTGTATAGCGGCGTCGGCGCCGAGGTCAACCGTAGTCATAAACATTGCCGGTGTGGAAGCAAGCGAACAGTCCAAAACCGTTATTCCTGCGTTTATGAGCGCTTTTTTAACCTGATTTGAGATTCTGTCCGCAGAAACTCTGGAATCGTGTCCTACGGCTATTTTCAGCTCGTTTGATGGCTTTTCAAAGCTATTAACAAACCATACGACGAAAGCCGCGGTTATATCATACACGGCTTGATCTGTGAGATTTACGGTTTTACCGCCGAATGATTCGGCTACTCCCCTTACATCTGTTCCGCTTTTTAACTGACTGTAACTCATATACTTCCTCCGTTTTAAATTCCGCCGGTAAGATATCCGGCGGTAAAATATCCAATTACTATTAAAATTATTGCGGCAGCGGTAAACAGCACGGTGCGAAAAAACACCTGCTTACCGCTTAAATACATATTGCTTTTTTTACCCATAAATTTCCGTCACCATAAGTAATATTCCCTTACACCGTGTTGATATTCCAAAGAAAAATTATCGGAGGTTGTAAGAATGACAGTTTGCAGGCTCGGCAGAAACAAAATGAAAATATCACTAACCGACAGTGAAATGAGAATTTTTTTCGGCGGATATTCAAAAATAGATTATTCGGATCCGAAAACACGTATAGCGTTAAATATGCTCCTACACGAAGCGCTTCCCGATAACAGCTTTATTGATAATAAAGGAAAGACGATGATAGAAATTAAATCCGTCTTTGAAGGCGGATGTGAAATATTGCTTACAAGACTGAATGCCGCCGGAAGGCAGCACAAAAAAATTTATGTTTTTGAATTTCTTGAATGTGAAGATATGCTTCTCGGAGTATCAAACCTTTATTCCAACCGCAGAACAAGGCATCTTCACAGCAGTCTTTATAAAATGCCCAAAAGCTTTCGACTGGTAATTACCGCAAACGATTTAAGCGATGTATCCGAACGGCTTAACGATTATGAATGTACGGTATATGAGTCGGATATTGCGGCGGCATATACCGATGAGTACGGAAAACTGCTGATATACGGTAACGCGGTTGAAAGGCTGGGCAAAATATTCTTTAAAGACTCTTAATTTCCCGGATTCGTTCGGAAATATCGTCTGCCGAAAAGATATAATTCCCCGCCACAAGCACCGTTGCGCCTGCCTTTACGGCAAGCGGAGCCGTATCGGCGTTAATTCCGCCGTCAACCTCCAGCTCGATATTAAGACCCTGCCGTTCAGATTCGGCTTTTAAGGCGGTTAGCTTATCCAGCGCCGACGGCATAAATTTTTGACCGCCGAAGCCCGGCTCCACCGACATTACAAGCACCATATCGCAAAGCGGCAGATAATCGTAGATTTCTTCCGGAGCGGTGCACGGCTTTATTGTAAGACAAGCTTTACAGCCGTTCTCGCGGATTTTTAGAAGCGTAGTCTCTACATCGCTGCCGGCTTCATAATGAAATCCGAGATAATCGGAAAACTTAGCAAATTCCTTTATGTACCTATGAGGATGGTCTATCATAAGATGAACATCAAGCGGTACATTCGAATGTTCCCTTATTGATTTAATAACCGGAACTCCGAAAGAAATATTCGGAACAAATATACCGTCCATAACATCAAGATGCAGCATATCGGTACCGGCGTCCTCAAGCTTTTTTATATCGTCCTTAAGGTTCAAAAAATCCGAGGTAAGGACCGACGGAGAAATTTTTATCATATTAGCAACCCCCTAGGGTGACAAGAATAATCCGAACCTGATTTTGGAGGATTATTTTGCACCCAAATGTTGTTAAAATACTCGTCAAGACCGAATTGCCAAAAGGCGCCGAAATTCCGCAATTTTAGGCAGATTCGGATTATTCTTGTCACCCTACCCGATAATTCTAATATGAAGACGCAAGTATGTCAACAAAAAGATAGCATCGGCGTAGAAAATACGGATACAGGAAATCCTGTATCCGTATAAATTTTTTAACGGTATCAGTACATACCGCCGGCTTGTGAAGCGGCAGCAGCGGCTGCAGCGTTAGCAGCGGCTGCGTCTTCCTTCTTGTCGGCAATAAGACTCTCGGTTGTGAGAACCATTGCTGCGACAGAAGCAGAATTTTCAAGCGCGGAACGGGTAACCTTGGTAGGATCGACAATACCTGCCTCGATCATATCGGTATAACGCTCGCCGTAAGCATCAAAACCGTAGTTTATCTTTCCGCTGTTTATAATCTTATCAACAATAACCGAGCCTTCGATACCGGCATTGCTTGCAATCTGACGGATAGGCGCTTCAAGGGATTTAAGGACGATGCTTACACCGGTCTTTTCATCTCCCTCAGTCTTGTCAAGCAGTTCCTTAACAGCAGGAATTGCGTTGATAAGGGCAACGCCACCGCCTGCGACAATACCCTCTTCAACGGCTGCCTTTGTGGCAGAAAGAGCGTCCTCAATACGGAGCTTTTTATCCTTCATTTCGATTTCGGTTGCGGCGCCGACCTTGATAACTGCAACACCGCCTGCAAGCTTAGCAAGACGCTCCTGAAGCTTTTCTCTGTCAAAATCGGAGGTTGTAGCGGCAAGCTCATTGCGAATCTGACCTACGCGGTTCTTTATATCCTCGGACTTTCCGGCACCGTCAACGATTATTGTATTTTCCTTTGTAACCTTTACCTGACGCGCGCGGCCGAGCTGTTCCATAGTAGTATCCTTAAGTTCAAGACCCAATTCCTCGGAAATAACCTCGCCGCCGGTAAGAATAGCTATATCGCGTAGCATTTCCTTGCGTCTGTCGCCAAAGCCCGGAGCTTTAACCGCAACGCAGGTAAAGGTGCCGCGCAGCTTGTTGACAATAAGCGTGGAGAGAGCCTCGCCCTCAACATCCTCGGCAATAATAAGCAGCTTTTTGCCTGACTGTACAATCTGTTCAAGCAAAGGCAGAATTTCCTGTATGTTAGAGATTTTCTTATCTGTAATAAGAATAAGCGCGTCGTCTATAACGGCTTCCATTTTATCGGAATCGGTCGCCATATAAGGGGTGATATAACCGCGGTCAAACTGCATACCTTCTACAACCTCTGAATATGTCTCGGCTGTCTTGGATTCCTCAACCGTGATAACGCCGTCTGCGGTAACCTTTTCCATAGCCTCGGCAATAAGCTTACCTATAACCTCATCGCCCGATGAAACGGTAGCTACACGTGCTATATCATCGCTACCGCTTACCTTTTTGGAATTATTAATAACGGTTGCAATAGCGGTATCTACGGCACTCTTTATACCCTTTTTAACTACCATCGGGTTTGCGCCGGCGGCTACATTCTTCATACCCTCGCAGATAAGCGCCTGAGCAAGTACGGTAGCGGTAGTTGTACCGTCGCCTGCCGCGTCGTTGGTCTTAACCGAAACCTCTTTAACAAGCTGCGCGCCCATATTTTCAAAAGGATCATCAAGCTCAACTTCCTTAGCGATTGTTACGCCGTCGTTTGTGATAAGCGGAGAACCGTACTTCTTATCGAGAACTACATTTCTGCCCTTAGGGCCTAAAGTAACCTTAACTGCATTTGCCAATTTGTCAACGCCGGTCTGAAGCGATTTGCGAGCTTCCTCGCCGAAAATAATATTCTTAGCCATAAATAAATTCCTCCTAAATTATTCGACTATTGCCAAAATATCAGACTGATGAAGGATTGTATATTCTTCGTTATCAATTTTTATGTCTGTTCCGGAATACTTAGCGGCAATTACCTTGTCGCCCTCCTTAACGGTCATCTTAACTTCTTTACCGTCCACGGTTCCTCCGGGTCCAACGGCCACAACAACCGCAATCTGCGGTTTTTCCTTGCTTGCCGATGTAAGAACGATACCGCTCTTAGTGGTTTCCTCCGCCTCGGTAGCCTTAATAACAACATTGTCAGCTAAAGGCTTGATTGTCATAAAAATTCCTCCAAACTAAATATTTAAGCCTGATTCCCGTTAAAAAATTAAATCAGGTCCGCATAAATTTTTATATGCAATTATATATATATACCAATTTGTTTTAAAAGTCAAGGAAAGTCAAAAAAATTAAAAATTTGTTAATATTTTACTTTGTTCGGCCACAGTTTTAGGCAACAGGAAATTTATTGCGTCGGGTACTATTTCAAAGCTCATTGAATCCGCAAAAACGATTTCACCGTCCATATTTACGGGGATAGGCTTTTCGGAGACAAATTCAAATTTTTTGCATCTTTGCATACTGCATGCCTTTAAAGAACCGTGTCTGCCCTTTTGATAAAGTGATAGAAATTTCGGAATATGTAACCTTTTAATCATATCGACCTGTGTAAAGTCAAGCATTCCGTCGTTCGGAACCGCGTCGGGCGCACCCATATACCCTCCCCCGTAAAACGGCGCGTTGGCAATAACCGCAAAAAGGCAACGCTTCTGCCCCTTATCCTCGCCGTCTATTTTTATATTGACGGTTATTCCGAGCCTGCGCATAAATGTTTTTACAATAGCAAGCTTATAGGCGGCGCTTCCGCTTACAAACGGCCACCTTTTAAAGAGTACCATATCGTGCGCTACCATAGCGTCCATTCCGGCGGAGCATCCGTTAAGGCAGTAATCGTTCCCTGCCTTTATAAGGTCCATACGGCAAACAGAGCCGGAAATTTGATTTTCAATATCCGAAAAAGCGTCATTGCCCCCGAAATATTTAAGAAAATCGTTTGCCGAGCCGCAGGGTATAACGCCTACAACTGCATTTTCAAAGCCGTAAACCCCGTTTATGACCTCGAAGCTTGTTCCCTCTCCTCCGCAGGCGAAAATAGCAACCTTGTCGCCTTCTTCGGCCTCTCGCTTTGCAATTAGACGCGCATCCCCCCTGCATTGTGTAATTTCGATTTTATAGCTGCCCTCATGCGCTGCAAAATAATTATTTATTCTGTTTATAATCTTTTCCTGTAAATTGCCTTTTCCGGCAGTTGGATTTACTATAAATACATATCTCATTATGCTTCTCCGTATTACTTAAAATACATAAATAACTGGCATTTTATCATACCGTTATACAGCTTGCGGCGTTTGTCGGCAGTTCTGCCGAAGAATTTTTCAAACTCGTCGTGCGGACTGATTATATAATACTTCCGTCCTAAACCCGCTTCAAACCGTTCGCCCATTATTTTATAAAGCTCCTCAGCAGCTTTTACATTCAGCAAACGCTCGCCGTACGGCGGATTTGTAACCGTAAGGCATCTTTCCTTCGGCGGAGTAAAGTTGTGAATATCAGAAACAGCCGCCTTGACATATTTTTCAACGCCCGCCTTTTTGGCGTTTTGCAGTGTAAGCTCTATACTTTTAGGGTCGATATCAAACCCTTGCGCGCGAAATTCAATATTGTGCC
>JAEDML010000022.1 GCA_016303035.1 Clostridiaceae bacterium
CCGACCCTTGCAAAGGTAAGAAACAAATCCAACAATATAGGCATTCTTATCCCCCATATCTAAACTTTTACAGTATATATTTATACCATATTTTTTCAAATATGTAAATAAGGGAGCGATATATTCGCTCCCTTATTTAGAAAAATCAAAGCAAGGGTAATTGATTTCTGTCTTTTTTTATGATAATATAATAAAAAAGCGTCACCCTGAATACGGGATGACGCAAGTAATAAGATTTTTAAATTACAAAGCAAGAGAAAGCCATTTTGCCGCCTCATCTATCCAGGAAGCGCAAAGGCCGTTTTTCTCATCTATATTATCACAGGTTGTATGATCTGCGGTCGAAAGGCCATGTCCTCCGTAGGGGAATACATGAAGTGAAAAATCAATTCCGTATTTTGCAAGGCTTTGAGCATACAAAAGGCTGTTAATTACCGGTACTGCGCCGTCATCAGCCGCATGCCAGATATATGCCGGTGGGGTATTTTCACTTACGGTTTTTTCACAGCTGAAGCGTTCACCCTCTTCGGCGGTCAACGGATAATGGCCGACAAGCGCCTCAAAGCTTCCTTCATGCGCTATACCCTTGTCAGGTGAGATAACCGGATAACAAAGCACCGACGCATTCACCCGTTTGCTTTCGGGAAATACCTTTCTAACCTCGTCGCAGTTATAGCAGTTGGAATAATGCGCCGCAAGATGGCCGCCTGCCGAAAATCCGGCTATGGCAACTTTCTCGGTATCGCAGTTCCATTCACGGCTGTTGGCATAGATCATCTCCATAGCGGCGGCAACCTCGCGCAGCTGCGTCGGGAATCTGTAATCCTTAACCGAGTATGTAATAATAAACGCATTATAACCGTAAGCTAAAAATTTGAGGGCTATCGGCTCCGCTTCCCTTTCACTGCAAAAGCAATAACCGCCGCCGGGGCAAATCAGTATACAGGGACGTCTGTCGTCAGAGCGGTTAATTTCCGCCATATTATACGGAAGATAACATTCAAGCACCGGGTCGGCGCCGTTATCACCTAAAAACGGATAAATTTCTTTTAAGTGTAATTTTTTATATACCATTGTTCACAGCTCCTAATTTTTTTATATATTATCACCTTATATTTAAAATGTCAATCAGCGAGGTAAAAATATGTCTTTAAAGGAAGATGTTGCAGAATTTCTTGAAAGCAATCGGGACAGTTTTTTTTCCGGTGAAGAGATTGCCGAAAAATTAGGTGTCAGCCGCGCCGCCGTTTGGAAGGCGGTAAAGTCGCTGCGTCTTTCGGGCTGTGAAGTTGAAGCCGTTACCAACAAGGGCTACCGCATAAAAGAGCCGATCGATATAATAACAAAATCCGGTGTTGAAAAATATCTAAAAACCGATAATAACATATATCTTAATGTAATACCGACGGTCACCTCAACTAACACAGTACTGCGCGAAAAGGCAAAGCAAGGTGCGCCCGAAAACACGGTAGTTGTCGCTTCCGCCCAAACAGACGGACGCGGGCGGTTCGGAAGGCGCTTTGTCTCCCCCGAAGGCAACGGTATTTATATGAGCATACTGCTCCGCCCCGATATGAAAGCGGAACAGGCGGCGCTGATAACCACCGCCGCCGCAGTCGCCGTATGCGAAGCGGCGGAGAATTTAAGCGGAAGAAGTTGCGGCATAAAATGGGTAAACGATGTGCTTGCAGACGGCAAAAAAATATGCGGAATACTTACCGAAGCCTCGGTAAATGTGGAAAGCGGAACGCTTGACTATGCGATACTCGGCATAGGCGTCAATGTTTATACACCTAAAAACGGTTTTGAAGAAGAAATAAAGGACATAGCAGGCTCCGTCTTCAAAGAAAAAGGCAAAGATTTAAAAAACAAACTTACGGCAGAAATTATAAATCGCTTTTCGGAATACTACCTAAACATCTGCCAAAAAACATATTTGGATTCATACCGCCGGCACTGCGTGGTTTTCGGTAAAAGAATAACGGTTATATCTCAGAATAGAACCGAAAGCGCGCTGGCCTTAGGCGTGGATAATGACTGCCGTCTGCTTGTGCGGTATGACGACGGTCGGGAGGAATATCTTTCCTCCGGTGAAATAAGCACAAAGCTGTAAATTTATGGAGGGACATTATGGAATCAACAATAAAACAGGAAGCATTTTTCAATTTAAGCTACGGGGTATATACCCTTACCGCGAACTACGGCGGAAAGGATAACGGCTGTATAATCAACACCGTTATGCAGGTGACCGACACGCCTAAGCGTATAATGATAGCCGTAAACAAGGATAACTACACTAACGATATGATTTTAAAATCCAAAAAATTCAATATATCGGTTTTATCCGACAAGGCTGAGTTTTCGCTTGTGGAGCGCTTCGGATTTTCAAGCGGACGCGATACGGATAAATTCAAAGATTTTGCCGATTATGAACGCTCCAAAAACGGGCTTCTTTACATTACCAAAGGAACAAACGCCTTTATTTCGGCAGATGTAAAAAGCATTACCGACTGCGGAACACATACCGTATTTTTAGGCGATGTAACCGAAGCCGGCATTATTTCAGACTCGCCTGCACTTACCTATCAGGCATACCGAGATAATTTAAAACCGAAGCCCGCAAAAAAGAAAGGCTTTGTATGCAAAATTTGCGGATATGTATATGAGGGCGATACCCTGCCAGAGGATTATATATGCCCCTTATGCAAGCATCCTGCTTCAGACTTTGAGCCTATTGAATAAAAATGCAAAAGAAATGCCGTCGCTTTCGCGACGGCACTTAATTTTGTATTATTCTGCTTCGAACATATCTTTTGAAAGTCCGCAAACCGGGCAAACCCAATCCTCGGGAACTTCCTCCCAAGGGGTTCCGGGAGCAATACCGTTATCCGGATCGCCTACTTCGGGATCGTATTCGTAGCCGCAGGGACATACATACTTCTGCATTTAAATTCACCTTACTTATAATTTATTATTTGAAATATCTGCCGAGCAGACCCTCAAATGCTTTACCGTGGCGAGCTTCATCGCGTGCCATTTCGTGTACTGTATCATGAATTGCGTCAAGACCGAGCTCCTTTGCAAGCTTAGCAAGCTCAAACTTGCCCATTGTAGCGCCGTTTTCAGCGTCTACACGCATTTCAAGATTCTTTTTAGTACTGTCGGTTACAACCTCGCCGAGCAATTCAGCGAACTTAGCGGCATGCTCAGCCTCTTCGTAAGCGGCCTTTTCCCAATAAAGACCGATTTCAGGATAACCCTCTCTATGAGCAACGCGTGCCATTGCAAGATACATACCGACTTCTGAGCATTCACCGTTGAAGTTCTCGCGAAGACCGGAAATAATTCTCTCATCAACGCCCTTAGCTATACCGACAACATGCTCTGCAGCCCACTCGCGCTTACCTTCCTGCTCCTTAAATTTAGAAGCCGGAGCATGGCAAATGGGGCACTCTGCCGGGGGCTCGGTTCCCTCATAAACATAACCGCAAACAAGACATACATACTTTTTCATAATAAATTCCTCCAAAATTTTTAATTTATAAATTATCAGATATTTCCCTCTGATTACAGGCTTTGCAAATACCGTCAGCTATATACATAACGGTTTCGGGTACGAAAGAATTTTTCTTAGCCGTTTCTGTTATACAATCATTCTCAATTTGCACATCGGTGATTTTTCCGCACTTTTTGCAATGCATATGCAAATGCGGAGTATTATCTCCGTCAAAATGCTCAACCCCGTCGCCTACCGAAAGACTTAAAATCTCCCCCGAATTTCTTAAATCGGCAAGATTGCGGTAAACGGTACCAAGGCTGATATTAGGAATTAAAACGCGCACCCTTTCATAAATCTCGGCAGCGGTGGGGTGAATATCGGTCGAACGAAGAACCTCTAAAACTGCCGAGCGCTGTCTTGAATAGTTTTTCATAAAAACACCTAAATCAATAATGATTACTATTTTATTATAATACCTTTTATAGATTTGTCAAGTCTTTTTTTGAAATTGCTTGACATTTTTTTCACAAGACATTATTATATAATTGATAATATTAAATTAAAAGCAGGTATGATTATGGGCAATAGTACTATATCAAATTCCGTTATTAAACGCCTTCCGCGATATTACAGATTTTTAGGGGATTTAAAAGAATCGGGCGTTACGCGAATTTCATCGCGTGAGCTTTCCGAAAGGATGGGACTTACCGCAAGTCAGATAAGGCAGGATCTCAATTGCTTCGGCGGCTTCGGTCAACAGGGCTATGGATATAATGTAGACATTCTTCAATCCGAAATAGGCCGCATTTTAGGTCTTAATAAGCCAAAAACCGCAATCCTCATAGGAATCGGAAATTTAGGCCGCGCCGTGGCTTTACATATAGATTTTGAGACAAAAGGCTTTCACCTTGTCGGACTTTTTGACAGCAAAGAATCACTTGTGGGGCAGGTAGTGCGTAATTTGCCTATAAGAAGCACCTCGTCAATCGATGAATTCTGCCGCGAAAACTGCCCCGACGCCGCTATACTGTGTATCCCGAAAGAAGCTGCCAAGGGGATCGCCGACCAGCTTTACAAGCTCGGCGTGCGCGGCTTTTGGAATTTCAGCCATTATGACCTTGCGCTTAAATATCCTGATGTAAAGGTTGAAAATGTACATTTCGGCGACAGTCTTATGACGCTTTCATACAGACTCAGCAACGATTAAAATTTTAATTTCTTATACTTAAAGCTCGGCATTCATAAAGGAATACCGAGCTTTTTATGCGCTTTTATACGCTGAAATTGAATTTCCCGTCTTTAAAGGTGCAAAGAACTTTATCGCCGTTTTTAACGCTTCCGTCAAGAATCCTTTCGCTTAACGGATCCTCTATTTCGTTCTGAATTGCACGCCTTAAAGGTCTTGCTCCGTATACCGAATCAAAGCCCTTATCGGCAAGAGCGGATTTAACGCTTTCATCTGCGGTAAAGTCTATATTGAGATTTTTAAGCCTGCAAGCGAGATTTTCGAGCATTTTGCCTGCTATTTGCTCAATTTCGCCCTTTTCAAGCTTTGTAAAGACGATAATATCATCAACACGGTTCAAAAATTCCGGACGGAAGGTATTCTTTAGCTCTCCTAAAACCAGCTCTTTTATATTCTTGTTGTTTTGGTCATCGGTATTTTCGCCGAAGCCAAAGCTTATCTTCTTTTCTGTTATAAGCCGTGCTCCGATGTTTGAGGTCATGATTATAACGGTGTTTTTAAAATCCACCCGTCTTCCCTGCGAATCGGTGAGAATACCGTCCTCAAGTATCTGCAAAAGCATATTGAATACATCCGGGTGCGCCTTTTCTATTTCATCGAACAAAATCACGGAATACGGGTTGCGGCGTACCTTTTCGGTAAGCTGACCGCCCTCTTCAAAGCCGACATATCCGGGAGGAGAGCCTACAAGCTTTGATACAGTATGCTTTTCCATATACTCCGACATATCAAGGCGTATCATCATATTTTCACTGCCGAACATGGCCTCGGCCAACGCTTTGCAAAGCTCGGTCTTACCGACGCCCGTCGGCCCCAAAAAAATGAATGAGCCTATCGGCCGCTTAGGGTCTTTGAGTCCTACCCTGCCGCGGCGTATGGCCTTGCATACCGCCGTTACAGCCTCGTTCTGACCGATAAGGCGCTTATGCAGTTCTTCTTCAAGCCGTAAAAGCCTTGCGCTTTCCTCCTCGGTAAGCTGTGCTACCGGAACTCCGGTCCAGGAGGATACGATTTCGGCAATATCTTCTTCGCCAACGGTTCCGTTAATATGAAGATTTTTGTTGTGCCATTCGTCTTTTTTGTTTTTCAACTCGGCTTTAAGATTGTTTTCGCTGTCTCTTAATGATGCCGCGCGTTCAAATTCCTGCGCTCCGATAGCCTCCTCTTTCTCGGCCTCGGTGCTTGCTATTTTTTCTTCAAGCTCTTTAAGCTCGGAAGGAGCCGCACAGGCGTTAAGCCGAACCCTTGATGAAGCCTCGTCAATAAGATCAATCGCCTTATCGGGCAAATAACGGTCGGTTATATAGCGCGATGAAAGATTTACCGCCGCCTCGATTGCCTCATCGGTAATTTTAACCTTATGATGAGCCTCGTATTTATCCTTTAAGCCCTTAAGAATCAGCACCGTATCCTCTTTGCTCGGTTCCGCTACATTTACAGGTTGAAAACGGCGTTCAAGCGCCGAATCCTTTTCAATATTTTTGCGGTATTCCGAAATGGTAGTGGCGCCTATAAGCTGAAATTCACCTCTTGCAAGAGAGGGTTTAAGGATATTGGCCGCGTCGGTTGAACCCTCGGCAGAGCCTGCGCCGATTATTGTATGAACCTCGTCAATAAACAGAATTATATTTTTAGCCTTTGTAACCTCATTTATTACGGCTTTAATGCGTTCTTCAAAATCGCCCCTGTATTTGGTTCCGGCAACCATACCCGTAAGGTCCAGCGCAAATACGCGCTTGTTTTCAAGTATTTCGGGTACATCACCGTCGTTAATCTTTTGGGCGAGACCCTCCACTATTGCGGTTTTTCCGACGCCCGGCTCGCCGATAAGACAGGGGTTATTCTTCGTGCGGCGGCAAAGTATTTGAATAACACGCTGTATTTCATCACTTCTGCCTATTACAGGGTCAATTTTACCCTTGTTCGCCTCTTCGGTCAAATCACGGCCGTACTTTGAAAGGGTAGGTGTTTTATCATTGCCTGCCTTGGCAGAGGAAGGTTTAATATCCGGAACTGCGTCATCGGGATTTATGCCGGAGGACCTAAGCGCCTCATTTGTAAGCGAGGCGGCATCCACCCCTAATTCCCTTATAAATCGTATTGCGTAATTGTCTCCCTCACTTAGGATCCCTATAAGCAGATGCTCGGTTCCGACATACTTCTTCCCCATTTGCGTACAGCCTGCCATAGCGACCTCTATAACGCGTTTTGCACGGGGAGTGAAATAATCGGGTGAAAGCTTTGTCGGCGTACCGCAGCCGATATTGGCGCGCATAAGCTCCTCTATATTCTCCGCCGTTATTCCGTTCTTATTTAAAACGGTTGCCGCAACGCCGCTTCCTACCTTTAAAAGTCCCAACAGCAAATGCTCGCTTCCTACATAGGTATGGCCTAGCATTTCAGCAGAGTTTATCGCCTGATTAAGCGCCTCATTGGCTTTTGCAGTAAATCCGTTAAAGTTGTATTTCATAAACAATCACTCCAGTGCCGATATTAAAAGGATTATTCGAGCGCCTTTCTTATCATATTTGCGCGGTAAATATCGCGCTCGTCGGAATTCATAATTCCGTATTTTCGCATAAGCATATAAGGCTGACCTTCGATCATCAGCTTAATAGGCGGCTCTTTAATATCTATTATGCCCATACCTATGCCGAGTTTAATCTTTGAAAGCAAATTCATCATTTCATCGCTTGAAAGCAGTCGGCAATTTTTAAGTATTCCGAATGAGCGCCAGCACAAATCCTCCGCCTTTAACTTATCAAGCGCTCCGCGCTCATTTCTTTCCTTTTCCATAAGCTGTGTCGCAATGATTTTAAGATTGTCGATTGCGTTCTTTTCGCTTATTCCGAGCGTTATCTGATTTGAAATCTGATAAAGCGAGGCAGTCGCCTTAGTACCCTCGCCGTACATTCCGCGAACGGTAAATCCGATTTTACCGACCGAATCCGCAAGCGCGCGTATCTCACCGCTGCTTTCAACCATAGGCAGATGAAGCATAACAGAAGCGCGAAGACCGGTTCCGAGATTTGTCGGACATTCGGTAAGATAGCCGAGCCTACTGTCAAAAGCGAAGTGCAGAGCGTCACCCAAAAGCGTATCAAGCCTTTCTGCTATATCGTACGCCTTTTCAAGCTGAAGGCCGCCCAAAATGACCTGAATCCTTATATGGTCCTCCTCGCCTATCATTATACTTATGCTTTCATCATCCGAAATTATTATCGACCGTCTGTGGCTGCTGCCGGCAAATTCGGGACTTATAATATGGCGTTCCACCATAGAATATATCTCGTTTTCGGGAACATCCTTCATATCTATAAATCTAAGGCTTTTGGCAAAAGGCGTATTGCTCTCAAGCACGGCCTTTTTAACACGCTCGGATAATTCCGATCGCTGTTCATCGTTCATCCTTGAAGGGAACGGAATACCCGATAAATTTCGCGCCAAGCGTATTCTTGTGCTGATTATAATATCATCGGCCGGTGCCGGCTGTGAATACCAGTTACTCATGCTTTTCCGCCTCCAGCTTTTTTATTTTATCGCGTACAACGGCGGCTTCTTCAAAGTTTTCTTCGCTTATTAAGCGGTTAAGCTTCATACGAAGCTCATCTACCGTATCGGTTTTAGGTTTAACGGCAGGCAGTGTACTGTTAGGCACCTTGCCTGTATGCTTCGTACTGCCGTGTACACGCTTTAAATAAGGTAAAAGCTCATCATAAAAGGTTTTATAACATTCGGCGCAGCCAACCCTTCCGCTTTCGGCAATATCCGAAAAAGAAGCGCCGCACACAGGACACCGCTTTGAAATGGCGGGAGATCCCGACTCAAGCACATCACCGAACATTGAAGCCAGCATTTCGGCGAGATTATTGTGCGATATATTTGTATAACCTTCCTTTGCGGCACAGTAGCCGCAAAGATTTTTTTCGGTCACAACGCCGTTAACAACCGAACGGATATGTGTAGTAGCGTTATTTTTTCCGCATTTTTCGCAAAGCATTAAAATTTCCCCCAGTTTATACAAGCGTTAAAAGCATTTGTTTAATAATAGACGCGCGCAAAGAGTCGCGAAGCTCGACCGGCACGGCCTGCATCGCGCTGCCTGAAACCGCCGACGACATAAGCGCCGCCGTTTGAGTGCTTACAAGATTTGATTCAAGACAGTTTTCTATTAAAACACGCGTACTCATAGAATCTATACTTGAGCCGATTGAATTTATTATATGCATAACGGCGGACGAACGGTCGGTGACTACACGGTGTATTCTGATATACCCGCCGCCGCCGCGTCGGCTTTCAATTATATATCCGTGTTCCGGAGTAAAGCGCGAGGACAGCACATAATTTATCTGGCTGGGCGCGCACCCTATTGTATTTGCAAACTCATTACGCTGGATTTCGGCAGTGTTAATGCTTGAATCGTTAAGCATTCGCAAAATCTCCTGCGTTATAAGATCACTCATTCTCATTTGTCAGTCACTCCTTTTGACCTTTACTGACTTTAATTATACACAAAAGCCTGTGAATGTCAACGGTTTTAAAAATTTGTTTACAAAGTATCTCGCCGATTTAAGAGATACATTCCTCAAATAGTATGTAACACAAATATTTACATCAGCATAGTATGTGATGAAGACAAAAAAGGAGGTCTTTTATATGTGTAATAATTGTTTCGGTGGTAACGGCTGCACTTGGATTCTTATAATAATCCTCATCCTCATTTGCTGCTGCGGAAACGGCAACAACGGCGGCTGCGACAACAACTGCGGCTGTGGCTGCTAATAATCCATAGGCAAAAAAACGGATACCCATAACGGGTATCCGTTTTGCTTATATAGACTGCGAGCTAAACCATAACGGATTCAACTCTTGCCGGACTGAAAAATCAGTCTTTCTTAAAGAAGCTCATAACATCGCCGTAGGCTTCATCGTCATCGCCTGCGTTGCCGATGATAGAAGCAAGGTCGTTTGCCTTTTCTTCCTTCTTATCATCGCCAAGTCCTGTTGCAACAACAGTAACGCGAATAGTATCCTCAAGGCTGTCATCAAGCTGAGCGCCCCAGATAATGGTAGCGTCCGGATGAGCCATATCGGAAATAATTGAGGAAGCAAGCTCAACCTCTTCAAGACCGATATCCGAAGAACCGGTAATGCTGATGATAACGCCGCGTGCATTTTCCATAGAGGTTTCGATAAGCGGACTGTTGATAGCCTGCTGAGCGGCAAGCTCTGCCTTATCACGTCCCGTAGCGACGCCGACGCCCATATGAGCATAACCTGCGTTAGCCATAATCGACTTAACATCTGCAAAGTCGAGGTTGACAAGCGCGGTAACATTGATAAGCTCGGAAATGCTCTGAACACCCTGACGAAGAACATCGTCGGCAATATCAAACGCATTCTTAAAGGTTATCTTCTGCTCTGAAACAAATTTAAGACGCTCGTTGGGAATTACAACAAGACTGTCAACATGCTCGCGCAAAGCGGCAATGCCTGCCTCTGCCTGAGTCATACGCTTTTTACCCTCAAAGCCGAAAGGCTTTGTAACGATACCGACCGTGAGTATACCGAGTTCCTTAGCAACCTCGGCAACAACGGGAGCAGCGCCTGTTCCGGTGCCGCCGCCCATACCTGCGGTAATGAATATCATATCGGCACTGCGGATTGCCGCAGCGATTTCATCGCGGGATTCCTCTGCGGCAGCCCTTCCGTTGTCGGGATTTCCGCCTGCACCCATACCGGAAGTAGTCTTGTCCCCTATCTGAACCTTTTGGTCAGCCTTAGAAAGGAACAAAGCCGCCTTATCCGTATTAACGGCAATAAACTCAACGCCCTTTACACCGGCGTCAACCATGCGGTTAACTGCGTTTCCGCCGCCGCCGCCTACACCTACAACTTTAATTTGAACAACATTCTCCTGCTCTTCTGCAACTTCAAATGGCATTTTGTATTCCTCCGTCTTTATGTAAAATAGATATTATATGCACAAATTTTAATACACAATATGATATTAACATATCTCTTTTTAAATTTCAATAGTTTTGTTACAAATTTGTAATTTTTTTATTTATTCTATAGCTTCTTCAATAAAAGTACCCTCGGTACGCTCCTTTGACCACATACTTAAATTGATTTTTCCGCTTCGTCCTGTGTCAATGCTCTTAATCATTCCGGCAAGATGAGCTACCTTTTTATCAAGATTATTGCTTGTCCCGAAAT
>JAEDML010000163.1 GCA_016303035.1 Clostridiaceae bacterium
GGTCAAAAATGTTCTTAAAAAATACAGTGAAGAATTGGAATACAGCGAGGAATAGCAATGTATAAAATCAGTATGGTATCGTTAGGCTGTCCTAAAAATCAGGTTGACGCCGAAATGATGCTTTCAAGCCTTAAAAACGGAGGCTACGAGATAGCCGCCGAGGAAGCCGAGGCAGACGCTATTATTATAAATACCTGCGGCTTTATTGAGGACGCTAAAAAGGAAGCGATAGAGAATATCCTTGAAGCCGCGCGTTATAAAAAGACAGGCAAATGCCGCGCGCTTATAGTTACCGGCTGTCTTGCAGAGCGCTACCGCGACGATGTTACCGAGGAAATACCCGAGGTAGATGTCTGCGTAGGAATAGGCTCCAACGGCAGGATATGCGATATAGTTAAAAACGCAATAGAGGGTAAAAAGCAGAATTGCTACGGCGAAAAGTATGAGCTTGACCTTAATGCCGACAGAATTCTCGGCGGCTACCCTTTCAGCACCTATTTAAAGGTAGCCGACGGGTGCGATAACTGCTGTACCTACTGCGCAATTCCGAAAATTCGCGGCAGAATGAGAAGCAGGAGAATCGAGGACTGTGTGGCAGAGGCGAAAATACTTGCAGAACGCGGAGTTAAGGAGCTTATAGTAGTAGCGCAGGACACAACCGCCTACGGCGAGGATATTTACGGAAAGTCTATGCTGCCTGAGCTTCTGCGCGAGCTTTGTAAGGTTGAAGGACTGCACTGGATACGCACGCTTTACACCTATCCCGACCGCATAACCGACGAGCTGCTTGATACCGTGGCAAGCGAGGAAAAGATAGTAAAGTATTTTGATATTCCTATTCAGCATGTAAACGGCGAAATATTAAAAAGAATGAACCGCACGGGAGATTATAATACTCTTTCTGCGTTAATAGATAAAATAAGGGCGAAAATACCCGATGTTACAATCCGTACAACGCTGATAACGGGCTTCCCGGGTGAAACCGAGGAGCAGTTTTCCGAGCTGGCACGCTTTGTAAAGGAAAAGCGTTTTGAACGGCTCGGGTGCTTTACCTATTCTGCCGAAGAAGGCACCGTTGCCGCGGAATTTTCGGACCAGATTGATGAGCAGACAAAGGTTGACCGTATGGAAAACATAATGGAGCAGCAGTTGACCGTTGCCGCCGAAAAGAACGAGGAAAAAATAGGCTCTGTTACCGAGGTTTTGATTGAGGGCTGGGACGATTATATAAAATGTTATTTCGGAAGAACCCCTGCCGACGCCCCCGATGTTGACGGTAAGATATTCTTTATGGCTGACAGACCGCTTGTTTTGGGAGATTTTGTCAAGGTACAAATAAACGACTGCATAGATTACGATTTGTTGGGAGAGCTGATTTAATGAACACACCTAATAAGCTTACAATTGCAAGAATTATCGCAACCCCTGTTTTTATGGCGGCGCTGATGTTTGAATTTCCTTATCACTACACCGTGTCGCTTGTGATCTTCGCGCTTGCCTCCCTTACCGATATGATAGACGGTAAAATGGCAAGAAAGTATAATCTTATAACCGATTTCGGAAAATTTCTTGACCCACTTGCGGACAAAATGCTTACAACCGCCGCGTTTCTGGGATTTATAAAGCTCGGAATAGGCTGGCAGGTCACCTGGATACTTTTTATCGTGCTTTTCAGAGAATTTATGGTTTCTTCGCTGCGTCTTGTGGTTGTTTCAAGCGGCGGAAAGGTTATTGCGGCAAATATTTGGGGAAAGCTTAAAACCGTAACGCAGATGGCAGGCATATGTACGGCGCTTTTAGCCTATGCGCTGATAAAGGATTTCGGAATTGCAAACGCTTTATTTGTAGGTGTATGCGATGCTGTTATAAGTATACTTTTCTGGATTTCCGCCGTATTATGTATTGTATCGGGCGTTATTTACTTCCTTGCTTGCAAAGAGTATATCGACCCGTCAAAGTAAAGTTATTTGGGGGTTTTCATATGTTTGACAGACTTCGCGAGGATGTAAACGCCGTTCGCGACAGGGATCCCGCGGCACGCAGCTTTATTGAGGTACTGCTTCTTTACCCGGGAGTAAGGGCAATAAGAATGTACCGCCGCGCACACTTTTATTATACGCACAAGCTGTTTTTCTTAGCGCGTTATGTTTCTCAGCGCGCCGTAAGAAAAACCGGAATAGAAATTCACCCGGGCGCAAAAATCGGCCGCAGACTGGTTATAGACCACGGCACCGGCATAGTAATAGGCGAAACAACCGAAATCGGCGACGATGTGCTTATTTATCAGGGCGTAACGCTCGGCGGTACCG
>JAEDML010000164.1 GCA_016303035.1 Clostridiaceae bacterium
TTAAAGGATATTTATTTTGTACCGAAGATACGGTCGCCTGCGTCACCGAGGCCGGGAACAATGTAGCAGTGTTCGTTAAGATGATCGTCAAGTCCTGCGCAGTAAATCGGAACATCGGGATGTACCTTTGAAAAGGCTTCAATTCCCTCGGGAGCGGCTATAATGCACATAAATTTAATTCTCTTGGGGTTAAATTCTTTAATTCTTGTAACCGCGTCAATCGCGCTGCCGCCTGTTGCAAGCATCGGGTCAAGAACAAAAACATCACGCTCGTTAAGGTCGGAGGGCAGCTTGCAGTAGTAATCTACCGGCTGATGTGTTTCGGGGTCGCGGTACATACCGATATGACCTACCCTTGCCGCGGGAATAAGGCTTAAAACGCCGTCAACCATTCCGAGTCCTGCGCGTAAGATAGGCACAAACGCCATCTTGCGGCCCGAAAGCACCTTGGTTTTAGCCACGGCAAGGGGCGTTTTTGTTTCAACCTCTACAAGTGGGAGATCACGGGTGGATTCATAGCACATAAGCATTGCAATTTCGCTTATAAGCTCGCGGAATTGCTTGGAGCCGGTCTTTTCATCGCGAAGAATGGAAAGCTTGTGCTGGATAAGCGGATGGTCCATAATAAATACGTTTTTGTTCATATATAAATTCCTCCAAAAAATTATTTGCTGTTTTCAAGTGCCGTTATTTTATCTATCCTTCTTTGGTGGCGGCCGCCCTCAAATTCGGTCTTTACGAAAATATCCGCAAGCTCAATTGCGGTTCCTATACCTATAACCCTGCCGCCAAGGCATAACACATTTGCGTTGTTGTGAAGGCGTGTGTATTTTGCCGAATAATGATCGCTGCATGCTGCGGCGCGAATACCTTTGACCTTGTTTGCGGCAATCGACATTCCTATTCCGGTTCCGCATACAAGTATTCCAAGCTCGTTTTCACCTGCGGCAACGCTTTTTGAAAGCTTTTCGGCAATATCGGGATAATCTACCGAGGTCTGTTCGTAAATACCGAAATCCTCAACGGTATATCCGTTTTCCATAAGGTGTTCCGCAATGGCGTTTTTATGTTCAAAACCGCCGTGGTCGCAGCCTATTGCAATCTTCATTTGACATTCTCCTCTTGCTTCTTTTTTAATTCGCGCTCAGCCTGCGGAAGACGCAGATACACGGGCAATAGACTCTCCGGCGTAACGGCGGCACCGTCCTTAAAAAGCTGTTCTGCAGAGAGCGCAACACCAACCGCGTTCTGATAGCGGCGTGTTTTGTCCGATGCTTCAACACCGATTATATTTTCGGCGTACGGATAAAACACATCGGTACCGTCGCCGACTATTATAACACGGTTTTGCTTTTTTTGCGACATTTTTTTTAATTCTTCGGCAAGTTCTTTGCACATAAGCGCGCGATCATCGCAAAGCCGCGTTATTTTGCGATCCTTAATTTTAAAAAGAGCGTTGTAAACCTGTCCGCACCGCGCATCCATAACCGCGCACACCGTGCAGTCGGTATCGCGGTAATTTTCAGCCATGGCATAAAGCGTAGATACGGCGGCGCAGGGTGCGCTTTTGGGTGCGGCAAGCCCCTTTACGGCGCTTATGCCTATCCTAATTCCCGTAAAGGAGCCGGGGCCCGCGCTTACGGCGTAGCCGTCTATACCGTCAATGTCCGTAAGCGACGTTGAAAGAACCGAATTTACCATTGGTAAAAGGGTTTGTGAATGTGTAAGCTTTACATTTACAAAGGATGACGCGATAACTTTTCCGTCCTCGGTAATCGCCGCCGACGCGGGCGACGCAGAACATTCTATTGCAAGTATTTTCATTTTAGATTATTCCTTGTTATGTTAATTTTTCTGCTGTTTTCATCTGTTTTTGTAATTTCAACGAAAATCGTGTCTTCGGGGAGCGCGGCTTCGATATTTTCGCTCCATTCGGCGGCTATAACGCCGCCCGATTCAATATAATCGAAAAAACCGGTAGAATACAAATCCTCCCAGCCGGAGACACGGTACATATCAAAATGATAAAGCGGCAGTCTGCCTCCTAAATATTCGTTGATAAGGGCAAAGGTGGGGGAGGTGACTGTTCCCGTAAAGCCGAGTCCGCGCGCAAGCCCCCTCGTAAAGCAGGTTTTGCCGGCGCCGAGTCCCCCCTTAAAGGCGATTACCTCGCCGCCTATGAGGGCTTTTGAAAGCTTTTCGCCGACAGCCTCGGTCTCATAAGGTGAGTGAGTTATATATTCTTCCATTTCTGCCCTCCGTTTTAGTTTTCCGCATATTACAGAAAGCATTATACCATA
>JAEDML010000023.1 GCA_016303035.1 Clostridiaceae bacterium
AATGTAGACTCTGCGGCAGTATATGTAAACGCGTCTACCCGCTTTACCGACGGCGGTGAATTCGGACTCGGATGTGAAATGGGAATATCCACCCAAAAGCTCCACGCACGCGGACCTATGGGACTTAGAGAGCTTACTTCATACAAATACATAATAACCGGAAACGGTAATATACGATAATTTGTGCCGATGAAATATCGGCAGAACGGAGGTTAATATGGCAACATATGAATTCGGATTTATAGGAACGGGGAATATGGGCTCTGCTATTGCAAGGGCTGTTTGCAGGGCGGTATCACCCGACGAAATCGCACTTTCCAACCGTACTTCCTCAAAGGCGGAGGTATTGGCATATGAATTAAAATGTACCGCTACCGACAGTATCACCGTCGCAAGGGAAGCAAAATTTATATTTTTAGGTGTAAAACCTCAGGGACTCAAAGCACTGTTTGATTCGATTTCGCCCTTTTTGGCAGGAAGACATGATCACTTTGTTTTGATAAGTATGGCGGCAGGAATATCCATAAATCAGATACAGACCTACTGCGGAAGTGAATATCCCGTAATCCGTATAATGCCAAACACACCTACGGCGGTAGGTGAGGGAATGACGGTATATTCGGTAAGCGACAGCGTATTCGAAGATGACCTTTCCGAATTCTGTGCAGCGATGAAATATTCAGGCAAGCTTGACAGAATTGACGAGTCACTCATCGACGCTGCCTGTGCGGTTTCGGGTTGCGGCCCTGCCTTTGTGTATATGTTTGCCGAGGCGCTTGCCGACGCGGGAGTAAAAAACGGCCTTTCACGCGCAAAGGCTTTAAAGTATGCGGCACAGACGGTTTTAGGCTCGGCAAAAATGGTTTTAAACACAGGTAAACATCCGGCACAGCTTAAGGATGAGGTTTGCAGTCCGGCAGGAAGTACCATTGCAGGAGTTAAGGAACTTGAAAACGGAGCGTTCAGAGCCACAGTTATGAATGCGGTTGACGCGGCAGTGGAAAAAACCAAAAATCTCGGTAAATAATATTAAAGATTATACCGCCTTAAAGCAATCGGTTAAGGCGGTATTTTTTAACAGAAAATTCATTTTTACGCCGTTGACATTAAAGAAATAGGTGTATATAATAGTTAGCAGGCTAACTATTAAAAGAGGTGATTTTGTGAATCCGCGGCGCGATATATGCTTTGAAGTGCGTTCGCTTTCAAATCTTATAAGGCGTGATATTGAAAAATCAAAGGCTTCTATGGGGCAGGACGGCACTAACGGAGTACACGGCTGGGCGATAGGATATTTTTACAACAACCGTGAACGCGATATTTTTCAGCGCGATTTTGAGGAGGAATTTTCAATACGCCGCTCTACGGCAAGCAGACTGTTAAAGAATATGGAAGGTAAGGGACTTATATTAAGACAACCCGTAGATTACGATTCCAGATTAAAGAAAATAGTGCTGACTGATAAGGCGGTTGAAATTCACAAAAAGATACTTATTGATATTCACGACCGCGATAAACGGATAAAGCGCGGCGTGAGCGAGGACGAGCTTGACGGTTTTTTCTCGGCGATATCAAAATTCAAGGCAAATTTGGAGGACAATAATGGTTAAAAAAATTATGGGCTGTATAAGGGAATACAAAAAGGCTTCCGTTTTAACGCCTATTTTCGTGGCGATGGAGGTTGTCGTTGAATGTATAATTCCCTTTTACATTGCAAAGCTTGTTAATTTAATAAGCGCAGGCTGTGAACTTGGCGTAATTGTTAAATACGGGTTAATTCTTATACTTCTTGCGTTTATATCTCTGTCATTCGGCGTTCTTTCGGGGGCTTTTTGCGCTACCGCTTCCTGCGGATTTGCAAAAAATCTTCGTCATGATTTATTCAACAAGGTACAGGATTTTTCCTTTTCAAATATTGATAAATTCTCAACTTCAAGCCTTGTAACGCGCCTTACTACCGATGTTAACAATGTGCAGATGGCTTATATGATGATAATAAGAATTGCGGTAAGGTGCCCGTTTATGCTTATATTCGCACTTACTATGGCATTCGTTATGTGTCCGCGGCTTTCAACAATATTTGTTGCGATAATACCTTTTCTTGCGTTTTCTTTGTTTTTAATTATAAGAAAGGCTATGCCGCTTTTTAACAGCGTTTTTAAAAAGTATGACCGTCTTAATAACTCCGTACAGGAAAATGTCAGAGGTATGCGCGTTGTAAAATCCTTTGTGCGAGAGGATTATGAGAAAAAGAAGTTTGCCGCGGCGGCAGACGATGTTTGCGGCGATTTTACAAAGGCAGAAAAAATAGTCGCGCTTAATTCACCCATTATGCAGTTTGCAATGTATGCGGCTATGATTTTGGTGTCATTTTTCGGAGCAAAGCTCATTATCGGCACATCGGGTAGTGCTATGCAGGTCGGCGAGCTTTCAAGTCTGCTTACCTACGGAATGCAAATTCTTTCAAGTCTTATGATGCTTTCAATGATATTTGTTATGCTTACCATTTCAAGCGCTTCGATTAACCGAATCGGCGAGGTTTTGTGCGAGGAAAGTACTATCAAAAACTGTGAAAATCCGGAACTTGAAGTTAAAAGCGGCAGTATTGATTTTGAAAATGTAAGCTTTAAATATCATAAAAAAGCCGAAAAAATGGCGCTTAAAAATATAAACCTTCATATAAATTCGGGCGAAACGGTCGGAATTTTGGGCGGCACCGGCAGCAGTAAAACTACGCTTATACAACTTATTCCGAGACTTTATGACGCAACCGAGGGTTGTGTTAAGGTAGGCGGAACGGACGTAAGAAATTACGATATAGAAACGCTTAGAAATGCGGTTTCTGTTGTTCTTCAAAAAAATGTATTGTTTTCGGGAACCATTAAAGAGAATCTGCGCTGGGGCGATGAAAACGCTTCGGACGAGGACATAAAAAGGGTTTGCGAGCTTGCTTGCGCGGACGAATTTATAAATACGATGCCAAAAGGGTACGATACCTATATCGAGCAGGGCGGAACCAATGTATCGGGAGGTCAGAAGCAACGCCTGTGTATAGCGCGCGCATTGCTTAAAAAGCCGAAAATACTGATTCTTGATGATTCTACAAGCGCGGTTGATACCAAAACAGACGCACTTATCAGAAAGGCTTTTGCTACCGAGATACCCGACACTACAAAAATAATTATTGCACAGCGCGTTTCCTCGGTTCAGGATGCCGACAAGATAATAATTATGGACGACGGTGAAATTGCGGCAATAGGTACTCACGACGAGCTTTTACAGTCCAGTGATATTTATAAAGAAGTATACTATTCACAGAATAAGGCAGGTGACGATAATGCACGGACCTAACAAAGGATTTAAGGGCGGACCCAAGGCAAAGGATTCAAAGGGCTCTTTTATGCGGCTGCTTAAATTGCTGTTTTCATACTACAAACCGGCTTTAATAGTTGTAGGAATATGCATTATTATAAGCGCGCTTGCCGGTACGGTTTCTTCGCTGTTTCTTAATAAAATAATTATTCTTATAGGCGACGGTCTTAAAATAGGGCTTGACGGTATTTATGCAGGACTTATAAGACTTATAGCAATAATGGCGGGTCTGTTTTTGCTCGGTGTTGTATCGACCTTAGTTTACACCCGACTAATGGCTATCGTTACACAGGGCTTTCTTAACAAAATGCGGCAAAGAATGTTTAACGGTATGCAGAATTTGCCTATAAGCTATTTTGATACCCATACTCACGGCGATATAATGAGCTATTATACCAATGATATTGATACATTAAGACAGCTCATATCACAAAGTCTGCCTCATGTTTTCAGCTCTGTGCTTACAATAGTGGCATTGTTGTTTTATATGCTTTACCTAAGCTTTTGGATGACTTTGCTGGTTTTCGCCGGGGTTTTTGCAATGGTAGCGGTTACAAAAAAGGTAGGCGGAAACAGCGCTAAGTATTTTGTAAAGCAACAGAAATCTCTCGCCGAAGTTGAAGGCTATATTGAAGAAATGATAAACGGGCAGAAGGTTATTAAGGTCTTCTGTCATGAGGATGAATGTAAATCCGGTCTGAATAAAATCAATGAACAGCTTTTCAGCGATGCGGAAAACGCTAACAAGTTTGCAAATATTCTTATGCCTATAATGGGAAATATCGGCAATATACTTTATGTTCTTATTGCATTTGTAGGCGGTTTGCTTATACTTGCAGGCGTTCCCAATCTAAGTCTTTCGGGTCAGGCAATCTCTATTGCCACTGTGGTTCCTTTTCTTAATATGACGCGTCAGTTCACACAGTCTATAAGTCAGGTTTCTCAGCAAATTAACTCTGTTGTAATGGCAATGGCAGGAGCAGAGCGAATTTTTGAACTGATGGATTCAAAACCCGAGACCGATGAAGGCTATGTAACGCTTGTAAATGCTTATATTGATTCCCAAGGGAATATCAAGGAAAGTGAAAAGCGCACCGGAGTATGGGCTTGGAAGCATCCCCACAGCGACGGAACGGTTACCTACACAAGGCTCAGCGGGGATGTACGGCTTGCTGATGTGGATTTTGGCTACACGCCCGAAAAAATTGTATTGCATAACATTGATATATATGCAGAGCCGGGTCAAAAGGTCGCCTTTGTAGGCGCTACCGGAGCCGGAAAGACCACTATTACCAATCTTATCAACCGCTTTTACGATATTGCGGACGGTAAAATCAGGTATGACGGAATAAATATAAATAAAATCAAAAAATCCGATTTGCGCCGCAGTTTAGGCGTGGTTTTGCAGGATGTAAATTTATTTACCGGTACCGTTATGGAAAATATCCGTTACGGACGGCTGGACGCTACCGATGAAGAGTGTATTAAGGCTGCAAAGCTTGCAAATGCGCACAATTTTATAGAAATGCTGCCTGACGGATATAATACATTGCTTTCGGGCGATGGCGGCGGACTTTCCCAGGGACAGCGACAACTTATTTCGATAGCGCGAGCCGCGGTTGCGGATCCCCCCGTTATGATACTTGACGAGGCAACATCAAGCATTGATACAAGGACCGAGGCTATTGTACAAAAGGGTATGGATTCCCTTATGCAGGGACGAACCGTATTTGTTATTGCGCACAGGCTTTCAACCGTTCAGAATTCCGATGTTATTATGGTTCTTGACCACGGAAGAATTATAGAGCGCGGAAGCCACGAAAAGCTTATTTCCGAAAAGGGCAAGTATTACCAACTATACACGGGAGCATTTGAGCTTGAGTGATAATTTTTATAGGGCGGCAAGCATGCCGCTCTATATTTTTTGACATATTATTTTCACTTTACGAATATCATTTAATAAACAAAAGTATAAGAGAGGAAAATAATATGGAACAGAATTGCCTTAAAACCAATGTATATGTGAATGAGAATATAGTGAATGAATCCGCCGAACAGCCGATTGATGTTGATTTTACATTGCCGGATTTTTGTCCCGATATTTCGAAAATTTTTAAATGCAGAGCTGTTTCACGCATTTCATCAAAAGGTATTAACGGTCGCACCGTAAATATGGAAGGTTCGGTCTGTATAACGCTTTTATATGCAGATTCGGACGCCGTACTGCGCTCTTACGAGTACCAGTATCCGTTCAGCAAATCTATTGAGGTTTCAGAAGACTGCACAGGGGGAAATCTTTGCTGCCATACACGCTGTGAATACATAAACTGCCGCGCCGTAACAGGCAGAAAGATTGATATTCACGGTGCTATCGGTATTTATTACCGTGTTTTCAGACGGCGCGCTACCGAAATAATTTCGGATATTGACGACCCTAATATAGAATTAAGGCACGGCACAGCTCCCGCTACGACACCTATGGGCTATGCAGAAAAGTACCTTGTTATTGAGGAAGATGTTGAGCTCGGTCAGGGTCAGCCGCCTATAGAAAGTCTTTTAAGATATGACGCGAATGCCTGTATTAGAGAAAGCAAAATTATAAACGACAAAATAATTGTAAAAGGCGATTTGATAATTTCGGCGCTCTATTGTTCAGAGGACGGCAATTCTCCGCAACTTTTAAAATCTTCAATTCCGTTCAGTCAGATAATAGAAATGGAGGGCGTCAGCGAAAATTGCGAATGTGATATCGGCGTGGAAGTGGCTTTTATTGAGCTGAAGCCGCGTACATCGGCAGCAGGGGAGGCGAGGAGTCTTCAGCTTTGCGCCAAGCTGTTAATCACCGCAGAAGCCTATTGTAACAACGACATAGCCGTTGTTTTAGACGCTTATTCAAGAAAATATCAGGCTGAAATCTCACGCAGTAAAATATGTTTTGAAAAGATTACGGAAAATATTTGCGAAACATATCATTGCAAGAAAAACATTTCAGTTGACAGCCCGATAAATTCTGTATCCGACCTATGGTGCGATGTTCAGAATATTAACACAAAATGCGAAAGCGACTGCATCTCGGTTTCCGGCAGTATTCTAGTCGGAATTATTGTTTCGGATGCTGAAAATGAAGCCGGATTCAAGGAACGCAGTATAGATTTTGAGTACAAATATTCTCTTACAAAACCACTTAAAGTGCCGCGTTGTAATCCACAAATTGAAGTTGCTTCATGCGGTTATACCATCACGGGACCTGACAACATTGAACTGCGAATAGATTTGAGCATTAACGCGGCGGTTTATGAGTGCAGCAATGTTCCATTGATAATTGATATGAATGTGGATCATAGTAAGCCCTCCGAAAAAACCGTAAACTCCGCAATGATAATCTATTTTGCAGATTCCGGAGAATTTGTTTGGGATATAGCAAGGCGTTACAGCGCAAGCGTTAATGATGTTATGAAGATTAACGGACTTGAAAATGACGAAATATCAGAACAACGTATGATAATGATACCTATTCAATAATATCTTTGTTTATATCCATAAAATGAATACATCACATATTTAATACGGGTTTAATGGCAAAACACCATTGATGTCCAACCTGTAAGGGGCGGATTTCAATGGTGTTTTTATCTCGGATAAAATCGTATGTTTGTTTGAAAAGTTCATTTATTCAAGTATATAAAATGATAGCTTTCTAAAATTTGAAAATATTTAATCAGTCTTTGATATAGGGGCTTCGCTTTATCTCCGAAACGGTTTTCGACAGCTTTTCCTATCTCCAGAACGGTCTTCCCGCCGTCTAAAAGTGGCCAGACAAAGCTTCCCATTTCATCCAGATGCACGAAGCTAATCCGCGGCTTTTTCAAAATTTTTTGAAAAAGCGTATTCCACACGCCTTTGTTTTCAATTTCAAGCGTCACTTGTTCATTATCGACCGACCACGAAATTTTTTCATTTCGCAGGGGCTTCAGTTTCAAATAATTATCCGTCTGTTTGTTTCGCATACTTATTTTCTCTTCTTCCATAGGGAGAACTTTAACAGCGTTAGGATTATGATACCGAATAACACCAGTCCGCCGACATTGGAAACAGCCGCAGGTATCGCCCATTTTGCGGAAAGGTCAATCGCGGAGCTAATACCAAACACCGCCAAAAGCGCTAATAGGATTCCAACCAAACCTTCACCGGCTATCATACCCGAACAGAAAAGAATACCGTCATTCACAATCGCGTCTTTTTCTTTATTATCGCGTTTAAGCTTATCCAATGCAAGACGAACAAGACCGCCGACCATAATGCAGGCATTTAACTGTACGGGAAGATAAACGCCAATTGCAAACGGCAGGACAGGTATGCCGACAATTTCAACCAACACGGCAATAAAGGCGCCGATAAACACAAGCGCCCATGGAAGATTTCCTTCCATAACGCCTTCAGTAATAAGCTTCATCAAGGTCGCCTGAGGTGCTGCTAACTCCTCCGTGCCAAAGCCCCACGCGCTGTCTAGGAGATAAAGTGTTCCGCCGATTGCCAACGCCGACGCAATTACTCCGATTACTTCGCCAATCTGCTGTTTCTTAGGGGTTGCACCTAACAGATATCCGGTTTTCAAATCTTGTGATGTATCGCCCGCAATGGCGGAAACGATACAAATTATCGAACCGATTGCAATCGCACTGCACATACCGGAAATACCGCTTGCTCCGGTAACCTTTAAAATAAGCGTAGCAATCAAAAGTGTGGCAATAGCCATACCGGAAACAGGGTTATTGCTGCTGCCGACCAATCCCACCATACGGGAGGATACGGTAGCAAAAAAGAAACCGAATACAACGATAATGACAGCGCCGAGAAGACTTACCGGAATCGCGGGAATCAGCCATACGAGCAGAGTCAGAACCGCAATCGCCGCAAAGACAAATTTTATCGAGAGGTCTTTCGCAGTGCGGTCTTCCGTATTGGCTTTGGAGCCTGCCATGCCTTTTACGGCGCCGCCGAAGGTTTTAATAATAAGCGGCAAAGATTTTATAAGGCTGATAATGCCGCCCGCGGCCAGCGCACCTGCGCCGATATAACGTATATATGTACCCCAGATTGCGGCGGCACCGCCCTCTGCGAAAATTTCACCAATCGGCTGTGCCCCGGGGTAAAGAGTCATATCTGCACCGAAAAGTACAATCAGCGGTATGATAACAAGCCAACTTAGTATGCCGCCTGCGAACATATACGATGAAATTCTCGCGCCGCAAATATAGCCAACGCTCATGACTGCAGGATAAATTTGTGTGCCGATCTGTCCCGCGAAGCCCTTAACGCTTACCGAGATTTCCCCGGCAACCAACTTTAATCCGTCAATGATAAACTTAAACAAAGCCGCAAAGCCCATTCCGGCAAAGACAGTCGAGGCTTTCGCGCCTCCCTCTTCTCCGGCAAGAAGCACCTCAGAGCATGCGGTTCCTTCCGGATACGGAAGCACGCCATGCTCTTTTACGATAAGCGCATTGCGGAGCGGTACCATAAAAAATATGCCGAGCAACCCGCCGATTAGAGCAATCGCGGTTATTTCCAAAATTCCCGGCTTTTCCATTTTTCCATCTGCTGCCCACAAGAATAAAGCGGGGAGGGTGAAGATGGCACCGGCCGCCAAGGATTCTCCCGCCGAACCGATTGTTTGTACCATATTGCTTTCCAAAATAGAATTTTTGCGCATAAGGACACGGATAACTCCCATGGCAATAACCGCCGCGGGGATAGACGCCGAAACGGTCATACCTACCCTCAGTCCCAAATAAGCGTTTGCCGCACCGAATACAACGGCTAACAGCACACCCATAATGATAGAGGTTACTGTTATTTCGGGAGTAATTCTTTCCGCCGGAATATACGGCTTAAATTCTTTGTTTTCCATTGCTTAAATTTCCTTTCTAAGTATTGTATAAATTAAATAACGCCTGAAAACGGTTATTTGCAGCGTTCAAGTATGTCACAGAGCAACTCAAATGTTTCTTTAACGGATGAAATGCTCAGTCTTTCATTTACGGTATGAACATCAAACATATTGGGACCTATAGAAATACAGTCCAGTCCCTCGATTTTTTGGGTGAAAACCGCGCATTCAAGTCCTGCATGAATTGCCGCGATTTGAGGCTCGTGTCCAAACCTTTCGCAAAAAGCGCCTACATATAATTTCTGCAGCGGGGAATCTTTTTTAAATTCCCATGGCTCATATCTACAGGATGTTTCAGAATTGCAACCGTTATATGAAGCAAAGGCTGTAAGCCTGTCCTCTAAAAAAGTAAGCGCTGATGCTTTGTTGCTCCGCAGAGCGTATTGCATAACAATTCCGTCCGACTGCGTCATCAAAATACCAAGATTTAACGAAGTTTCAACCAAACCGTCTATTACCGTACTCATGTCAACTATACCGTTTGGCGTTGTCAGCAGTATGTAGAGCAGCTTGTCCCTCGCAGCAGTCTTCAGAACTTCAAAATCTCCTGTTTCTTCCGCCGTCAAACGAATAGAGCAGTTTTTCTCACGGTCGCTGATTTCATTCTTAACAACAGAAATATAATTTTCCATTATATTTATAAAACTTTCCGCATCTTCCGCTACAAGCTCCGCCTTACAGCAAAAGGGAATGGCGTTTCCTTTTGATCCACCGTTAATTCTAATGATATTAAAGTCCGCCGCATTCTTAGCGTAATTAAGAATTCTTCCCGCCAAAATATCTGCGTTTATGCGGCATTTATCTATGTCAACACCGGAATGTCCGCCCTTTAAATCATTAATCTCCAAGGATATTTTCGTGCCGTGTACAACTGTTTTGTCGATCGGCAAAAAAAGCTTAAAATCACTTCCGCCCGCGCAGGATACGGTTAAAATATCAGCCTCTTCCGAATCAATGTTAATCATTTTTCTGCCTTTTAAAACGCTACAGTCCAGTTCTTTGGCTCCAATCATTCCGATTTCCTCATCGGTTGTAAAAACGGCCTCAATCGGAGGATGCGGCAAATCCCGACTTGCCAGAACGGCCATAATCATCGATATAGCAATGCCGTCATCTGCACCTAAAGTTGTGCCTCTTGCTTTTATAAAATCACCGTCTGTATAGGTCTCAATACCGTCTGTTGCAAAGTCGATAGCCGCGTCTTCCTTTTTCTGGCACACCATATCAAGATGCCCTTGTAGAATAATCGGATCAGCATTTTCATATCCCGTTGTGCCCGGTTTATAAATTACAACATTTTTTGCTTTGTCACAAATCACCTGTAAATCATTTTCTTGTGCAAACTGAACGCAATAATCACTCAGGAGTTCCATGTTGCCTGAGCCATGCGGGATTGCACATATTTTTTCAAAATACCGAAATACTGATGCAGATTCCTTCTGAAATGCTTTTTTCATCATTTACCCCTTGAACTTATTTGTTGATATATCTAAGAGAATTGAATATGTTACCTTTTAAAATAGTATACCATGTTGTACTAAAATAATCAATTACCCTTTACATAGAAAAATACACGATACCCGTAGATT
>JAEDML010000165.1 GCA_016303035.1 Clostridiaceae bacterium
GAGTAAATAGACTGGTTGCCGGGGAATATCCCCTCCTCCATTCCGGGCAGAAATACATTGTTAAATTCAAGTCCCTTGGCCGAATGTACCGTCATCAGAACAACCCTGTCGGAATCGCTGTTAAGCGAATCTATATCGCTTACAAGGGATATTTCCTCCAAAAATCCCGAAAGTGTGGGCTCGTCGTTTTCAAGCTCATACTGAACAATACTTGAAGCGAATTCCTCGACATTTTCGAGGCGTTCGCGCTCATCTTCGCCGCCGGCAATAAGCGCCGACTTATAGCCTGTTTTATCAAGCATTTCTTCAAACAGTTCATTTATGGATAAATCCTCCGCCATTTCGGTAAGCTCGTCAATTACGCCGCAAAATTGCTTTAGTCTTGCCGCCGCTCTTGAAAGGGCGGCAAACTCGTCGGCACGGCGGAAAACCTCATAAAGCGATATGCCGAGCTCAGACGCTATCTGCGAAGCGTTATTTACGGTGGTGTCTCCTATGCTTCTTTTAGGCTCGTTTATAATTCTTTTTAAACGAATATCGTCACTGTTATTGTTTATAACATTAAGATAGGCTATAACATCCCTTATTTCCTTGCGCTCGTAAAAGCGCATACCGCCTATTACGGTATACGGAATTCCGCTTCTTGCAAAGACATTTTCAATCGCGTTAGACTGCGCGTTCATTCGGTAAAGCACCGCGTGATCGCCGTATTTTGCGCCTCGGTGTACGTTTTCAAGTACGGCGTCGGCTATATACCGCGCCTCCTGCCTCTCGTCCTCCGCCGTGTAAACGGTGATTTTATCCCCCGTTCCATTATCGGTCCAGAGCGTTTTCCCCTTTCGTCCGAGATTGTTTTTAATAACCGCGTTTGCCGCATCAAGTATGTTTGAGGTTGAGCGGTAGTTCTGTTCAAGTCTTATTGTTTTGGCGCCCCTATATTCATCCTCAAAATTAAGGATATTCTCTATTGTTGCTCCCCTGAAGCGATATATACTCTGGTCGTCGTCCCCCACAACGCAGATATTTCCGCGTTTGCCTGCAAGCAGGCTTACAAGCACATACTGCGCGTGGTTGGTGTCCTGATATTCGTCAACCATTATATATTTAAACTTATTATTATAATAATCAAGCACATCGGGATGATTTTCAAGCAGTCTTACGGTATTTACAATCATATCGTCAAAATCCATGGCGTCCGCCCCTTTAAGGCGGTTTTGGTAAGCCCCATAAAGCTCCGCGACCGCTTTTGCACGGTAATCGGCTCCTGCGTTTGCGCGCATTTCCTCGGGAGATACAAGCATATCCTTGGCATTTGATATTGCCGACAGAACATATCTGTGAGGTATAAGCTTATCGTCTACGCTGTTCTGCTTCATAATATCTTTCATCAGTCTGCGCTGATCGTCGGTATCGTAAACAGTAAAATGAGAGGTATAACCTATAAGCTCGGCATAACGGCGAAGTATTTTTCCGCATACCGAATGAAATGTGCCTGCCCATATGTATTCGGAATCGTCCCCGAGCTTATAAGCAATACGCTCCTTAAGCTCGCCTGCCGCCTTATTTGTAAAGGTTATAGCGAGTATTTCCCATGGTTTTGGGGCGTCTACGCTGAAAAGTCCGCGCGGCAGAAAATCCGATTCGCCGCAGAGATAAGCTTCGCCGATAGCCATATCCTCCTGCGTGTATTCAGGCACAAAACTGCTCTTATATCCGTCTCCGAATTTTACAAGATTTGCAATACGGTTTACAAGCACCGTTGTCTTGCCGCTGCCTGCCCCCGCAAGCACCAGCAGAGGACCTTTTACCGTAGTTACAGCCTCAAACTGCATATCGTTCATATTTGAAAATTCTTTTTTAATTATACTCCTTCTTAATTCAAGAAAGTTCATAAGTTTAATTCCTTTGCGTTAATTTTTAATTCGGTGTCTTAGCCTTTTCAAGAAAAAAGGCGTCCTATGGACGCCTTATCTTTTTCCTTTAACTACATACGGCTCAATCTGCCTTGCAAGCTCCGCCACCATATCGCAGTAGGCGGTCATTTTAATCGGTTTTGTCAAATCAAGGCTGAAAATTCCCATAATGGATTTTGCGTTTACAATATATTTATCCGATTCAAGCTCAATCTTATAATCCTTTGAAGAGGCAATTTCGGCAAACTTCCTGACGCTGTCAATAGTGTCAAGCATAATCATTTTTTCAAGCATCCGCCTGTACCTCCTTCGGGATACGTATATAATACTATTTTTGCTCGAAAAAGTCAATACAATGCAGAATTTTGCAGAAAAAGGCA
>JAEDML010000024.1 GCA_016303035.1 Clostridiaceae bacterium
AACGGAGGATACCCGGTTTATATGCGAAAAACACGCGCGGTAGGAACAACCTCGCTTGACTGTAATCAGGCTCTGGAAAAGGCAAGAAGATATCTTAACAATCTTTCCTACGGCAATCTTACCGAAACCTATTATTATACCGATGAAGGGGTATGCGTTATTAACTTTGCATACCTTGACGGTCAGACCGTATGCTACACCGACCTTATAAAGGTGGGCGTTGCAATGGACACGGGTGAAATAATGCTGCTTGAATGCAGCGGTTATCTTACCAATCACACCGAAAGGGCGTTTGAAACCCCCACTGTAACGGCAGAGCAGGCAAGGGAGCGGCTTAGCTCAGCGCTTACAGTAAAGGAAAGCGCGTTAGCTCTTATACCCACCGACGGCGCAAACGAAGTACGGTGCTATGAATTCCTTTGCAGCAGTGATGACGGCAAGGAAATCCTCATATATATAAACGCAGTAACCCTTGAAGAGGAGCACATACTGATTCTTTTAAGAAGCGACGGCGGGACTCTTGTAAAATAATGCTTGATTTTTTAAAACATTTATGATAAACTATATAAGCATTTGATTTCACTCGACCTTACGGGTGGGTTCATTGCCGAAAATTCGACATTGAAGCGGATGGTCCTCTGCCCGTTTTAGGAGGCATGAACATCTGGTAAAATTTAAGGAGGAAAAAAGATGGACGCTGTAAAGGAATTGACAGCAGGTATGCTTAAGACGGATGTTCCCGAAATTTTAATCGGAAGCACCGTAAAAGTACATGTAAGGATTAAAGAGGGAGACAAGGAGAGAATTCAGGTTTTCGAGGGTACCGTAATTGCCAAGAACAACAGCGGTATTTCCGAGACCTTTACCGTTCGCCGCGTATCATACGGCGTAGGGATCGAGCGTGTATTCCCCCTGCATTCACCCAGCGTTGCTAAGGTGGAGCTTGTAAGAAAAGGCCGCGTTCGCAGGGCAAAGCTTTATTATCTGCGTGACAGAGTCGGCAAGGCCGCCAAGGTTAAAGAGCTTATCGGTTGATAGGAATTATGAGGAGGGGACGGATTTTTTTAAATCCCGTCCTCTTTTTGCTATTTAGTATGGGGGTATTAAGTATGGATGATTTTTATACTACCTATAAATCGAAAAATTACAGGGATGACGACGATTCGGAACAGACCGCCGGCGTATCCGAAGAAACTTCGGATAACGGCGGCTTCAGGGTCAATCTTGCCGCGGCAAATACAGCTTCGGCAAAACACAGCCGCGATGTTAAGACTACCACTCTGCGCGAGGAAATTTTTGAATGGTTTGATGTGCTGGTTACCGCAATTATCGCCGTTGTCATTATTTTCAGTCTTATTTTCCGCGTCGCTACTATTGACGGACCCTCAATGCAGAATACTCTGTTTTCAAACGATAAGGTAATAATAACCAATCTCGGTTATAAGCCGAAGCATGGCGATATTGTTGTGGTTTCACGCAATGTCGATAATTCGGTAGAGTCGGAGGATGACAGCGATTTACCGATAATCAAGCGCGTTATAGCTGTAGAGGGACAGACGGTGGATATTGATTTTGAAAGCGGAGTCGTATCGGTGGACGGTAAGGAGCTTGACGAACCGTATACCAAAACTCCGACAAATCTTAAGTATGATATTGATTTCCCGGTTATCGTGCCCGAGGGCTGCGTCTTTGTAATGGGTGACAACCGCAACGATTCGCTTGACAGCCGAGCCTCCTGGATAGGCAATAACGGTATGATTGATACAAGATATATTTTGGGACACGCCGTTTTCCGCGTGTTCCCGTTCGGAAAAGCGGGGAAGCTCAGCTGATGGGTACAGAGCAGAATATACAGTGGTTTCCCGGCCATATGGCGAAGGCTAAGCGAAAAATAAAGGAAATTCTGCCGCTTATTGACGCGGTAGCCGAAATTACCGACGCGAGGGTTCCGCTTAGCAGCAGAAATCCCGAGCTTGCCGAGATTATAGGTTCAAAGCCTCATATAGTTTTGCTTAACAAGTGCGATATGGCGGACCCTGCCGTTACGGCGGACTGGATTCGTTATTACTCCCAAAACGGAATTACGGCGGTAGCGGTGGACTGTAAATCAGGCAGGGGACTGTCTTTATTTAAGGATACGGTTAAAACCGTGCTCAAAGAAAAATTAGAGTATTACAAAGCTAAGGGAATGCCGGGCAAACGCTTACGCGTTATGGTTGTGGGTATCCCTAATGTCGGAAAATCCTCCTTTATTAACCGAATTGCAGGAAACAGCAGGGCAAAGGTTGAAAACCGACCCGGGGTTACGCGCGGGAACCAATGGTTTACTATCGACAAAGAGCTTGAACTGCTCGATACGCCCGGTGTGCTGTGGCCTAAGTTTGAGGATAAGACAGTGGGCGAGCACCTTGCGTTTACGGGCGCCGTTAAGGATAGGGTTATAGATGTAGAACTGCTTGCTATGCGGCTGCTTGAAATTTTAGCAAGCGAATATCCTGATTTGCTTGCAAAACGCTACGGAACGCTTGATTTATCGGCGGACAGTTATGATATTCTTTCTCAAATCGGCAAAAAGCGCGGAATGGTAATCCGCGGCGGTGAAACCGATACCGAGCGTGCGGCAAATATGCTGCTTGAAGAATACCGCAGCTGTAAAATCGGGGCTATAACACTTGAAAGGGCGGATAAGAATGCCTGATTTTGAGCTTGAAGAAGCCGCACGCAAGCGCGGCTTTAAGTTTATCTGCGGTGTGGATGAGGCAGGCCGCGGTCCGCTTGCCGGACCCGTTTGCGCGGCGGCGGTAATATTCCCCGAAAACTGCATTATAGACGGTATAAACGATTCTAAAAAGCTGAGCGAAAGAAAAAGGGAAGCGCTTTTTGATGTAATAACCGAAAAAGCCGTCTCTTACTGCATTGCTTACGGTACTTTGGAAGAAATTGAGGGGCTGAATATTCTTGAAGCCACCTTTCTTGCTATGAAAAGGGCGGTTGATGGGCTTAAAATTCCTGCGGACTTTGCAATTATCGACGGTAACAGGACTCCGAAAGGTCTAAAAATACCGTGTCAGACGGTTGTTAAGGGTGATTCCAAATCGCTTTCTGTCGCGGCGGCGTCAATTCTTGCCAAGGTTTCGCGTGACAGGCTTATGCTTGAATATGACAGGCAGTATCCGCAATACGGTTTTAAAAAGCACAAGGGCTACGGCACTAAGGAGCATAGTGAAAAAATACGCGAGTTTGGGCCCTCCGAAATCCACAGACTGTCGTTTCTCGGAAAGATATTGGGTGAACAGCCGTGAATATCGGTAAAACCGGAGCCGAGGGCGAAAAAAGAGTCGCGGAATACTTAAAAAGCCGCGGCTGTCTTATAGCGGCACGAAATTACAGCACCCGTTTCGGCGAAATAGATGTAATAGCGGAGGATAGAACGCATATTATTTTTACAGAGGTAAAAACAAGGCGTGAGGGGTATCTTGTAAGCGGCGCCGAGTCGGTTGATTTACACAAGCAGAGGCGCATAAGGCTTGCCGCCGAGGAGTTTCTAAGCAAGCTTCATATCCCTCTTGAACCTCGGTTTGACGTTGCTGAGGTTACCGTCTATAAGAAGGCGGACGGCAGCGACGGTTACAGGCTTAACTACATAGAGGGTGCGTTTTAATTGAAATATTTTGATCTGCACTGCGATACCGCCTACGAATGTTATTTTAAAAATATGCCGCTTGACGATAACTGCTTTGCGGTGTCTTTTAAAAACGGCGCCTGCTTTTCAAGCTGGACGCAGACCTTTGCCGTTTGGATAAGGGATGAGGCCGAAAATCCTTTTGAGCTTTACAATAAAATAATTACCGACTGCAAGGCTCGTCTTAAAGCTAAGCCGTCAAACCTGACGCCGATTTTTGCGGTGGAGGGCGGCGCGGTGCTTGAAAAGGATATTGACAGACTTTACCGCCTTAAAGAGGACGGAATAAAGTATTTAACCCTTACCTGGAACGGCGAAAACCGCATTGCGGGCGGCAGTCTTTCACAGTCGGGTCTCACACGCTTCGGGAAACGCGTTATAAAGAGAATGAATAGGCTCGGCATTGCGTGTGATGTTTCCCACCTTAACGACCGCAGTTTTTACAGGGTAATCGAGCTTGCGGAGCATCCGCTTGCCACCCATTCAAACTGCCGCGCGGTATGCGATGTTCCTCGGAATCTTGCCGATGAGCAGATAAGGCTTATAGCGGAAAAAGGCGGAATAATAGGGCTTTGCTTTTACGGAAAATTTTTGGGCGGAGATGTTTTTGAAAAGCTTTATGAGAATATCTGCCACCTGCTTGATATGGGGCTTGAACGCCATATTGCGATAGGCTCGGATTTTGACGGTGCGGATATGGACCGTAGAATAGATAAATTGTCGAAAATACCGGAGTTATACTGCCGATTAAGCGAAAAGGGCATTAAAGACAGCACGCTTGACAGAATTTTTTATGAAAATGCGGACGAATACATACGAAACCTTTGACAAAAGGGCAGTATTATTATAAAATTATTTAAGATGTTTAATTAGGGGATGCCGTTATGAATTATATAAGTACAAGAGATAAATCTGTAAAGGCAACTGCGGCCGAGGCTATTGCCCGCGGAATTTCCGATGACGGGGGTCTTTTTGTTCCGGATTCTTTTCCGCACTTTGACCGCGAGGATTTTAAGAAAATATCGCAGCTTGATTATGTCGGCCGTGCGAAATATGTTTTGAAATATTTTCTTAACGATTTTACCGATGAGGAAATTGACCGCTGTGTTAAGGGTGCGTATATCGGCAGCTTTGAAGATGATAAGCCGGCTCCGATTTCGGTAATCGGCAAAAACGCCAATGTGCTCGAGCTGTGGCACGGACCTACCTGCGCGTTTAAGGATTTGGCGCTTCAGCTGTTGCCGTATCTGCTGACCGTTTCGGCGCACAAGGTATCAAGCGGAAGAAAAACCGTAATTTTGGTTGCCACATCGGGCGATACGGGCAAAGCGGCGCTTGAAGGCTTTAAGGATGTGCCCGATACCGAGATAATAGTATTTTTCCCGAGCGACGGCGTAAGCCCGATGCAGAAGCTTCAAATGGAGTCGCAAAAGGGCAAAAATGTGCATGTGTGCGCAATAAAGGGTAATTTTGACGACGCTCAAACCGGCGTTAAAAAAATATTTACCGACAGCGCCGTAAAGCAGAAGCTTGCTGATAATAATATGCAGTTTTCCTCTGCCAACTCAATAAACTGGGGCCGTCTTGCTCCGCAGATTGTTTATTATGTTTCGGCTTACTGCGATATGCTTGAACGCGGCGAAGATTATCTTAAGGACGGCTTTAATATCGTTGTGCCGACAGGCAATTTCGGTAATATTCTTGCCGCCTATTATGCTAAAAAGATAGGCGTTCCAGTAAATCGGCTGATTTGTGCTTCAAATGCCAATAATGTTCTTACCGATTTTATAAGAACAGGAACCTATGACCGCAACCGCAAATTCTTTACTACGATTTCGCCTTCTATGGATATACTTATATCAAGCAATCTTGAAAGAATGTTGTTTGAGCTTTGCGGAAACGATGACGCCAAGGTAAGAGAAATGCAGGCTTCCCTTGCTAAGGACGGTAAATTTACCGTAAATGAAGAGGTCAAAAACCGTTTCGACGAGCTTTTCTGGGCAGGCTGCTGTGATGATTCCGCAACCCTTGAAACCATAGGCGGCTTGTTTGATGAGTACGGATATCTCTGTGACACTCATACAGCCGTAGCAATGAATGTTTACAAGCAGTATGTAGAAACGACGGGGGACGACCGTCCTACGGTTATTGCCTCTACTGCGTCGCCTTATAAATTTGCAAAAAGCGTACTTTCGGCTGTAAGCGACAGGGAGTCAAACGATGAATTCGGAAATGTAAGACTGCTGTCAGAGGTTACTTCGACCGCCGTTCCGGCACCGATAGCGGCGCTTGAAAGCGCCGAGGTTCGGTTTAACGATATCTGCGGCAGGGATGAAATGTTAAGCGCTGTTTATAAGTCTCTCGGAATAGAATAAAAAATATCCGGCTTTTAAAGCCGGATATTACTTTTGTGACTTTCTCAGCCGTTGGTTCTGAAGGTGTCGCAAAAGGTTTCGCCGCTGGTTGAAGCGGTTCTGTTACCAACTTGAATTTTACCGGCGCTGCAGGTATCGTTTTCGGTGTGGTGTACACAGTTCGCTACCGTGCAGGCTACGCATGATTTGGTTTCGCAACTACAATCTGACATTAAAAATCAAGTCCTTTCCGACCTCTTTTAAGGTCAAGTTTATTATTGCCCGCGTCTGCGGAATTATGTATTAACGGCGGTGAATAAATGCGTATTTTTACAATATCGGACCTTCATCTTTCTCTCGGTACGGACAAGCCTATGGATATTTTTAAGGGCTGGGACGATTATACAAAAAGAATAGAAAAAAACTGGCGCGCCGTTGTTTCGGATGAAGACACAGTTATAATCCCCGGCGATATTTCGTGGGGTATGAAAATTGAAGAGACGGTAAAGGATTTTGAATTTATCGAGTCGTTGCCGGGCAGAAAACTTCTCATAAAGGGAAATCACGATTTATGGTGGAGCACTTCAAAAAAAATTCACGATTTTTTTGATAAAAACAATTTTAAAACGATAGATATCATTTTCAATAACTGCGCCGTGCTCGGCAGGTATGCAATAGCCGGTACGCGCGGCTGGATATCCGAGGGCGGAGAGGACGATAAAAAAATAATTATCCGCGAAGCCGGCAGACTTGAAGCGTCGCTTAAGGCGGCAAGCGACACGGGGCTTGAAATAATAGTGTTTTTGCACTATCCGCCGGTATATGCCGACAGCGTCTGCCAAGAAATATTCGGCGTTATAAAAAAGTACGGCGTAAAAAGAGTTTATTACGGTCATATTCACGGCCGCGGCGCTGTTAATACGGTTCACGAGTACGACGGGGTTAAAATGCGCCTCGTTTCCTGTGACTGCGTAGATTTTACACCCGTTTTAATAGGCTGATTTATCGGTTTTGTTCAGTCAAAAGCGATAAATATAATACATATTCTATAATTTTACAAATATTTAAAAAAATGTGTGGAAAAAATTTTTATATTATGATATAATCACTTTATTATTGTAAAACCGATATTATGCGTAAATCACATTTCGGTTTTATGCGGAGGTATAAAAAATGAGTTTGAAAGAAACAAAAAAGGTTGATACTAACAGATATCAGCTCGAAATCACCGTTGACGGAGAGAAGTTCCGTGAGGCTATCGTTCAGGCTTATAAGAAAAACGGTAAAAAAATCAATGTTCCCGGCTTTAGAAAGGGCAAAGCGCCGCTTCACATCATTGAAACCTATTACGGTTCAGAGGTATTTTTTGAAGACGCCCTGAATCTTCTTTATAACGATTTGGTAGAGGACGCAATAAAGGAATCCGGTCTTAAGGTTATTGACGATAAGATGGATTTCGAGCTTGTTTCAATTTCTAAGGAGGACGGAGCCGACTTTAAGGTTTCCCTTACCACATATCCCGAAATCGAGCTTGGCGAGTATAAGGGACTCAAGGCAGAGAAGAAGGCTGTTAAGGTTGACGCTGCCGAGGTTAACGCCGAAATCAACGCTATGGCTGAAAGAAACGCACGCATGGTAACGGTTGAGGATCGTGCCGCGAAGAACGGCGATACCGTTGTTATAGATTTTGAGGGCTTTGTTGACGGCAAGGCGTTTGACGGCGGCAAGGCAGAGGGTCATACGCTGGTTCTCGGCTCAGGTCAGTTTGTTCCGGGCTTTGAAGATCAGATTGTCGGTAAGAATACAGACGATGAGTTTGATGTAAATATCACCTTCCCCGAGGATTACGGCGCTAAGGAGCTTGCCGGCAAGGAAGCCGTATTTAAGGTAAAGCTGCACGAAATCAAGGTGCGCGAGCTTCCCGAAATCGACGATGAATTTGCCAAGGATGTAAGCGAGTTCGACACGCTTAAGGATTTAAAGGCAGATGTTAAGAAGAAGGCGCTTGAGCGTAAGAAGAAGGCCGCTGAGGAGGAAACCGAAAACGCCCTTGTTCAGCAGATTGTTGACGGTATTAAGGGTGAAATTCCGGAGGCTATGTTTGAAAACCGCCTTAATCGCAGTGTTGAGGAGTTTGCTTACCGTTTGCAGTCGCAGGGCCTTAACCTTGAAACCTATCTTAAATATACCAATTCTTCGATTGATGAATTCAGAAAAACCTTCCGTCCCCAGGCAGAGGCTCAGGTTAAGTTCAGGCTTGCCCTTGAAAAGATTGTTGAGCTTGAAAATATAACTGCCGACGAAAAGGACATCGCCGAACAGTATGAAAAGATGGCCAAGGATTACGGCGTAGAGCTTGACAAAGTAAAGGCCGCTATTCCCGAAGCCGAGGTTGCAGAGGATTTGGCTGTAGGCAAGGCTATTGATTTTATTAAGGAAAACGCAGTTATAACCGAGGTTGAGGATAAACCTGCCGAGAAAAAGGAAACCAAGACCGCCGCTAAAAAACCGGCCGCTAAGAAGACCGCGGCAAAGAAAACCGAGGCTAAAGCCGACGCTGAATAATCGCGGTTGATTATACTTTTGAGTTTTTGTTCATAATATTCGGTGTGGGAGGTAATTACAATGAGCTTAGATATGAATTTAGTGCCGTATGTGGTTGAACAAACAAGCAGGGGCGAGCGCTCCTATGATATTTTTTCAAGACTTTTAAATGACCGTATAATTATGCTGCACGATCAGGTAAACGATGCAACTGCCAGCGTAATTATTGCCGAAATGCTCTATCTTGAGGGACAGGATCCCGAAAAGGATATCAATTTTTACATTAACAGCCCCGGCGGCTCTGTTTCTGCCGGTATGGCCATTTACGATACGATGCAGTACATCAAGTGCGATGTAAGCACTATCTGTATGGGTATGGCTGCAAGTATGGGCGCGTTTTTGCTGGCGGCAGGTCAAAAGGGAAAACGCTTTGCTCTCCCCAACAGCGAGATTATGATTCACCAGCCCTTAGGCTCTGCCGAGGGTCAGGCGACGGATATTCTTATTCATGCGCATCATATTGAGAAGATACGCAGTAATATCAATAAAATCCTTGCCGACGCTACGGGCAAACCGCTTGAGCAGATTCAGATCGATACCGAGCGCGATAATTTTATGTCTGCCGACGAGGCGGCGGCCTACGGACTTATTGATAAGGTTATCACAAAAAGATAGAGGTTGAATGAATGCCTAAAGATAACGACAGGGAAATACGCTGCTCCTTCTGCGGGAAAACGCAGGATGAGGTTGCAAGGCTTGTAGAGGGCCCCGGAGTATATATTTGCGATAGCTGTATATCCTTTTGCAATTCGCTTGTATTCGGCGATGATGAACCCAAGGGAAGAGGTAAAAAATCAAAGGAGCCGGAATTTGTACTTCCGACTCCCGAAGAGATAAAGCGTCAGCTTGATGAGTATGTTATCGGGCAGGATGAAGCCAAAAAAACGCTCTCGGTTGCGGTTTACAATCACTATAAGCGTATTTTCAAAAGCGAGACTTGCGATGTAGAGCTAAGCAAAAGCAATGTTCTTATGCTCGGACCTACGGGCGTAGGAAAAACGCTGCTTGCACAGACGCTTGCAAGAATACTGAATGTTCCGATTGCCATTACCGACGCTACCACCCTTACCGAGGCGGGCTATGTCGGCGAGGATGTTGAGAATATACTTCTGCGTCTTATTCAGGCGGCAGATTATGATATTGAAAAAGCGGAGCACGGCATTATCTATGTGGATGAAATAGATAAAATCGCCCGCAAGTCGGAGAATGCTTCGATTACCCGTGATGTAAGCGGCGAGGGCGTACAGCAGGCGCTGCTTAAAATTCTGGAGGGTACGGTTTCCAACGTACCTCCCCAGGGCGGAAGAAAGCATCCCCAGCAGGAGTTTATTCAGATTGATACCACAAATATACTCTTTATATGCGCAGGCGCCTTTGACGGAATTGAAAAGGTTATAGAGCGCAGAATAGGCGGAAGCAGTCTCGGCTTCGGGGCAGATGTTAAATCCCCGAAAAGCATTGAGGCAGAGGCGCTTTGTACCGCGGCAACACATCAGGATTTGGTAAAATTCGGACTTATACCTGAGCTTGTCGGCCGTCTTCCGGTAATAACCGCGCTTAACGGAATGGATAAGGCTACGCTTATCCGCATTATGACCGAGCCTAAGAATTCGATTATAAAACAGTATCAGGCGCTTTTCAAAATGGATAATATTGATTTGCAGTTTGAAAAGACGGCGCTTGAAAAAATAGCCGACCTTACAATAGAGCGAAAAACAGGCGCGCGCGGACTGCGCTCAATAATCGAGGGCGTGTTACAGCCGCTTATGTTTGAAGCTCCGTCAGATAAAACCATTAAAAAGATAACGGTTACCGCCGATACCGTAAACGGCGGAAATGCAAAAATAGAAAAAACCGCTTAAGACTTATCTAGAGCGGTCAGTATTTGATAATAAGAAAGCAGGGCAAATTTTTGCTCTGCTTTTATTTGTATAACGAGAAAGGGAACAACACATAGGTTGTTCCCTACAAAAATAAATATAAATCCTATTTTTAATCGGTTGGGAATAAAAACTTAATTCTTTTCCTCTTCGCTATCGGGCAGCTCTTCGACCGCTATACGGTCGACTCGCCTGCCGTCGGTTTCAAGCACCGTTATAATAAGATTCTCATATTTAAATTCGGCGCTCTTTTCGGGCTCGCCGTCCAGCATGGATACGGTCCAGCCGCCGACGGTGGTGTTG
>JAEDML010000166.1 GCA_016303035.1 Clostridiaceae bacterium
AGGTGATGTGTTAAAATGCTAAAGTAATAAAAATTCAGGAGTGCGCAGAATATGCATAAGCTTGATAAAAAAAGAATGAGTCTCCTTTACAAGGCGGTGCTTTCGCTTAAATCCGAGGAGGAGTGCGCGGCGTTTTTTGAGGACGCCTGCACCGTTCAGGAAACCGAGGCGATAGCGCAGAGGGTTGAGGTTGCCTGCCTGCTTAACAAGGGCAAAAGCTATGTTGAAATTAACAAAAGCACCGGAGCGAGTACCGCTACCATCTGCCGCGTCAGCCGCTGTCTTAATTACGGAAGCGGCGGCTATAAAACGGTAATTGAGCGTTTGGAGGAAAATAATGAGCTTTGACGAAAGTATTTTAAAAAGCGATGAAAGGGCGGTATACGAGCTTAGAAGTCTTTACCGCGAATACGGCTATACACAGTACAAAATGAGCAAGTTTGAGGAATACGATTTGTATTCCGAAAACAAAGATTTTTTGGTGTCTGACGGAGTTATAACCTTTAACGATACCAACGGCAAGCTGTTAGCCTTAAAGCCCGATGTTACGCTTTCTATTTTAAAGAACTTTAAAGATGAAGAAAAGGCCGTTCAGCGGCTTTACTACAACGAAAATGTTTACAGAATTTCCGAGACCTCACATACATATAAGGAAATTATGCAGACAGGGCTTGAGTGCATAGGCGACATTGGCTGTGATGAGGTAAGCGAGGTTGTAATTCTCGCCCTTAAAAGCCTTGCTCTTGTAAGCCGTGATTTTGTACTTGATTTATCCCATGTGGGGCTTGTAACCGCTATACTTGACGGATACGGCTTTGAGGGTGAACGGCGCAGAACCGCGCTCAACGCCATAGTCCGCAAAAACGGCGACGCATTAAGAGAGATATGCGGCGAAGAGCTTTTCGGATCGGTTAAATGCCTTATAAAAAACTTCAATAGCGCAAAAGACGCGCTTGAAGCCGTAGGTGCGATATGTAAAACCGAAGAGTCAAAGCTCTATTCGTACGAGCTTGCCGAAATTTACGAGCGTGCAAAAAAGTCAGGCTTCGGAGATAAAATCAACATTGATTTTTCAATAGTAGATTCTGCCGCATATTACAGCGGCGCCGTCTTCAAGGGATACATAGGCGGTGCGGAAACTCGCATACTGTCGGGCGGAAGATATGACAAGCTTATGCGCAAGATGGGCAGAAAATCAGGCGGAGTAGGCTTTGCTGTTTATCTTGACGCGCTTGAACGCATTGACGAAAAATCAGGTACGGATAACGGCTTTATAAATGTCGCCCTGCCTAAAGGCAGACTCGGCGAAAAGGTTTACTTGATGTTTGAAAAGGCAGGCTTTGAATGTCCCTCAATTAAAGAAAGTAACCGCAAGCTTATCTTTGAAAACAAGCAGCTCGGACTCCGCTTTTTCTGGGTGAAGCCTTCGGATGTAGCGATTTATGTTGAGCGCGGCGCGGCGGATATCGGGGTTGCAGGAAAAGATATTCTGCTTGAATACGAGCCGGATGTTTACGAACTGCTTGATTTGAAGCTCGGAAAATGCCGTATGGCGGTTGCAGGCAAAAAGGGCTTTTATGACGATACCTCGAAAACCCTGCGCGTGGCTACCAAATTTTCAAATATCGCGCGGCAGTACTACGCAGAAAAATGCCGCGATATAGATATAATTCATCTTAACGGTTCAATAGAGTTAGCGCCTATTTTAGGACTTTCAGATGTTATTGTAGATATTGTGGAAACAGGGAAAACCCTGCTTGAAAACAATCTTGAGCCGCTTGAAACCATAGTGCCGATAAGCGCACGGCTGATTTCCAACAAGGCAAGCTTTAAATTTAAAGCCGAAAGAATAGAAAAAATCAAAAAGGGACTTTTAAATCTTACGGAGAAAGAACAATGATTAAAATTATGAAATACGGCGATGTGCCGACAAAGGAAATTTTCGCACGCGGAACCGCTTCCACCGATGTTTCGGGAACGGTGCGCGAAATAATAGATGATGTTAAGGAAAACGGCGACCGCGCGCTTTATTACTACTGCGAAAAATTCGATAAAGCCAAGCTTTCTTCCCTTGAAGTAACGCCTGACGAAATTGAGGAGGCCTTTTCGGCGGTCGAGCCTGAATTTATTGAAATTTTAAGGTCTGCCGCCGAAAATATACGCGCCTTTCACAAAGAACAGGTACGCTCCAGCTTTATTTTAAACGGAGACGGTTTTGTGACCGGTCAGAAAATCACCCCGATTGAAAAGGTGGGATTATATG
>JAEDML010000167.1 GCA_016303035.1 Clostridiaceae bacterium
AGCTTAAAAAGCTATTTTTCAAGGGCACAGGGGTGGTATTGGCGGGGATAGAGTGTAGTCAAAAATCTTTGATTTTTGCGAACGGCATCCCCGTCCAAGAGAGTGTCGATTTTTTCGACACTCTCAATCGGCGGCGCGCGAAGCTTTAAATGAATTTTTTATTTCTGCCGAAATTCACCCCGACTACTCCGCCGATAAGCGAGGACAGAATAATTATAACAAAATGGAACAGTGTATTCATCGTAAGACCGCCCTTATCGACAATGAGCGATACGACCGTTATAATGACAAAGGTAATAATACCTATGATAAGGCCGTTTATATAGCCCCTGCTTCCCATTCGCTTTGCAGTATAGGCCGCCGCAAAAAAGGTGCCGACCGCCGCCGAAACCGTAGCAAACGGGGCTGCAAACCTGTTGCCTGTTTTAAGCAGCAGCATTAACGCCGCAAAGACAAAAACGCAGATTGCGGTTACGATAACCCCCAGCAATATTCCCTTTAGGTATATTATGTATTTGTTTGTATCGCCCTGACCTACACGGTTCTTAGACCTACCCATAAAAAAATCCCTCCCGAATACTGTAACGATAACGCAGGCTTGAAAAGGCGTTTTTGCCTGTTTACTTATCATTATAATATATTCGGGAGGGACAAAACTTATAACCCTAAACTATTTAGAGGGAGTATCGTCGTGAACGGTGAGATTGGTCTGTAACGCCCAGCGTGCTATTGTAAGCTTGCTGTGGTCGCTTTTAGACTCAATTACCATACTTTCCTCTTTTAAGGAAATAACGCGTCCGTAAATTCCGCCGATGGTAACAACCTCGTCGCCTACCTGCAGATTTTCACGCATTTTCTTTTCTTCCTTCTGCTTCTTGCGCTGGGGACGGATAAGCAAAAGGTACATAGCGCCGAATATTACGGCAAGATAGATAATCATAACTACTATACTCATTCCGCCGCCCTGAGAATTAGCGGCAGAAGTCTCAAGCAAAAACATATTAAAATTCATTTATAACAAACCTCCGATAATATAGTGTTATAATTATATCGCAAAGACACGCCTATTGCAAGAAAAAATTGTAAATTATATGCGTCTTGAAAGTAAAGCTTCCTTTTCCGCCTTAAATTTCTCAAATCTGCCGGCGTCAAGAGCGTTCCTTATATCCTCCATAAAATGATTATAAAACCACAGGTTGTGCATAACAAGCAGCCGTTGAGAAAGCATTTCGCCGCTTTTAAGCAGGTGACGGATATAAGCCCTGCTGTAATTTCGGCAAACGGGACATCCGCAGTTACTGTCTATCGGGGACATATCGCGCTCATACTTCTGATTGTTGATATTTATTATACCCTCTGATGTAAACAGATGGCCGTGGCGCGCGTTGCGGCTGGGCATAACGCAGTCGAACAAATCTATACCGCGTTCTACGGCATTTAATATATTTGCCGGTGTACCTACTCCCATAAGGTAGCGTATTTTATTCTTAGGCATATGCGGAGTTACCGCCTCGATTATATCGTACATAACCTCGGTCGGCTCGCCTACGGCAAGACCGCCTACGGCATAACCGTCAAGGTCTAATTCGGCTATTTCCTTCATATGGTTTATTCTAAGGTCGCGGTAGGTACATCCCTGATTTATACCGAAAAGCAGCTGATCGGGGTTAACTGTTGTCTCAAGCGAATTAAGCTCGCGCATTTTTGCCTTACAGCGTCTAAGCCATCGCGTTGTGCGCTCACAGGAGCTTTTTGAGTATGAATACTCCGCCGGATTCTCTACACATTCGTCAAAAGCCATAGCAATTGTAGAGCCTAAGTTGGACTGAATCTGCATACTCTCCTCAGGTCCCATAAAAATACGCCTGCCGTCTACATGCGAGGCAAAGGTAACGCCCTCCTCCTCGATATGGCGAAGCGAAGAAAGCGAAAACACCTGAAAACCGCCGCTGTCGGTAAGAATCGGTCCGTCCCACCCCGTAAATTTGTGAAGACCTCCGCAGTCCTTTATAACATTATCGCCCGGGCGTATGTGGAGGTGATAGGTATTGCACAGCATGACCTGACAGCCGAGTTCCTTTAAATCCCGAGATGAAACTCCGCCCTTTATCGCCGCGGCGGTGGCAACATTCATAAACGCGGGAGTTTGAACAGTGCCCCTGTTTGTGACAAATTCTCCGCGTCTTGCATCCTTTTCCTGTTTTAAAAGCCTGTACATCGGTTCCTCCCTTTTGATTACGGTGCTTATATTATCAACATAGCG
>JAEDML010000025.1 GCA_016303035.1 Clostridiaceae bacterium
TCTATACCGAAATTATTAAGATAATTTTTAACGGTATTATCGTTAGCGGTTACGGGGAATATTGCCATATCGTAGCTTTGATTTTTAAGCTCAGGAAGAAGTAAATCGGATGCGGAAGCCCTTTCAATATTGATATACGCACCTAAGTTATTCTGCCAATGGCCGACAATATCGGTAACGGCGGATTTAACATTCCCGTCGTCATAATAATAAAGTTTTACAGAAGACGGAAATTTTTTATCCTCAAGCCTTGCTACGGCCTTTGCAAAAAGCTGTTTGCCGCCTTCAAGGTCATAGGCTGTAACACCGTATGCTTTTACCGCTTCGGGCGCGCCGTACTCTTTGGGGAACAGGGAATCGGCTGCATAATAGCCGCATTTAAGACTCTTTTCATACACATTAGAGCCGACAAGCTTTGCAAGCGAGGTACGCATTTCACCAGAGAAGCTTTGAGAAATCGTAAGCACCCAGCAAATATTTTGAAAGCTCACGGTTTTAAGCCCGAAGTTTTTCGCTTCATCGGTATCGGCAGGGTCAATTAAAGCCATATCGACATTATTGTCCTTTAAAAGGCTTAACGGGGTTTCTTCGTCGCTGCAGGTAAGAAAAACCGCGGCGTTTGAAGGTTTGAAGTTGCCTTCATATTCATTGCTTTTATAAAGCCTTATTCCAAAGGTATCTTTATTCCATTTTTTAAGCGAATAGCTTCCGTTTGATAGGATGGTTTCCGCCGTAAGTCCGTATTTTCCGACAGATTCGTTAAAGAATTTCTCGTTGCAGGGCATAGCAACAGGCGTTGTAAGTGTTTCGGTAAAATCGGGATCGTCGCTTGAAAGTGTGATTATAAGATTATGTTCGTCAACTGCGGTAACGCCGAGATTTTCACTGCCGAGCGCACCCGAATGTACGCTCTCTGCATTGCTTATGCAGTAAAGTTTGGAAGCAAAGGGTGACTCGGTTTTGGGCTCTAACGCACGACGCAGTGCAAAAACAAAATCGTAAGCGGTAACAGGCTCGCCGTTGCTCCATACAGCGTCGTTTCGCAGAGTAAAAGAATAGGTTAATCCGTTTTGCTCGTAGCTTTGGGCAACTCCGCAAACAACAGCGCCGCTTTCGTTTTTCCTTAACAGCCCTTCGTAAATATTGCGGACAATAAGCAGTTCGGAATCTGAAGAAGCGGTCTGAGGGTCGAGTGTCGACGGCTGATTGGGAAGCTCGAAATATATATATGCTTCGCGTGAGCTTTTTTTGCAGCCGATCGTCATAAGCATAATAAACAGAGTTAAAACAAGGGAAATGACGCGAACAAAATATCGCATATAACGAAGTCCTTTCTTAAATATACATATATTATAATATAACGCTTTCGTGATTTCAATACTCGCGGGTTTAAATTTAATGTAAACAAATTCTTAAAGCTGTGAAATATTGGCTTTAACAGTAGGTTTTTCGCTGATAAATCTTTACAAAAACCAAAAGAATAATTTGTTAAAAAAATATCGAAAAAATGCGAAAAGGGTCTTTTCAAAACTGAAAATATATGATATACTACATAGGTATATGTATGCTGTGCATAATTATTATTTTGTGAACTCATACTTACAATTTTTTATAGGAGGATTCGGTCCATGCTAAAAAAAATCAGTAAAATCCCCTTTAAGGGAACTGCTGAGCAGGAAAAGCGATTGAAGGAAATCATTGCCGAAAACTGTCATGATAAGAGCCAGCTTATGTCCGTTATGCAGCAGGCACAGGATGTTTACGGCTACCTGCCTATGGAAGTACAGGAAATGATAGCCGAGGGAATGGATGTACCGCTTGAAAAGGTATACGGCGTTTCCACATTTTACGCTCAGTTTTCTCTTTCGCCTAAGGGTGAGTACAACATTTCGGTATGCTTAGGTACCGCATGCTATGTTAAGGGATCAGGCGATATTTTCGATAAGATAAGCGAAAAGCTCGGTATCGGCGCGGATGAATGCACCGAGGACGGCAAGTTTTCACTTACTGCATGCCGCTGCATAGGCGCCTGCGGTCTTGCCCCGGTTCTTACCGTTAACGACGAGGTTTACGGCCGTCTTACCGTAGATGATGTTGACGGTATTCTGGAAAAATATATGAAATAATTTATTTTGCCGAAAAGGAAAACAGCCGTATGAAAATCAGTATGATTAAGGATTTACTCGGCGCCGATGTAATCTGCGGTGAGGATTTACTTTCCCGTCACGTTTATTCTGCCTGCGGAAGCGATATGATGAGTGATGTTCTTGCTTATGTTAAGGACCAGGCAGTGCTTCTCACAGGTCTTGTTAATTCCCAGGTTATCCGCACAGCCGAAATGATGGATATGATATGCATAGTATTCGTCCGTTCCAAGATGCCTACGCCCGAAATGATTGAACTTGCAAAGGAAAGCGAAATTATTCTTCTGGCTACCGATAAACGCATGTATGAGGCCTGCGGTATTCTTTACAGCAACGGTCTTGTAGGAAACAGGGCTAAAAATGTCTGAGGCACTTACATTTCATTTCGATGTTGACGGTTCTGATTTTACCTCTGCGGGGCAAGCCTCCGTTCAGGTAAAAAAGAATCTGCGGCAGCTGGGACTTTCTCCGGAAATAATAAGACGGGTTTCCATAGCAATGTACGAGGGCGAAATTAACATGGTTATTCACGCCGGCGGCGGAACTGCCGATGTTACCGTGACTGAGGACCGCATAATTATAAAACTGCACGACAACGGCCCCGGAATTAAAGATATTTCCCAGGCTATGCAGGAGGGCTTTTCCACAGCGCCCGATAATATCCGTTCGCTCGGTTTCGGCGCGGGAATGGGACTTCCCAATATGAAGCGGTATTCCGATTATATGGATATTAAATCAGAGGTCGGCGTAGGTACTGATATAACCATGGAGGTTAATATTATAGACTAAATATTCCGGCAGGTAAAATGTTATGAATACATATGAACATTCCGTTTATTTAGACGTTCAAAAATGCAACGGCTGTACGACCTGTCTGCGCCATTGCCCGACAGAGGCGATACGGATTCGTGACAATCACGCCCATATTGACCAGGAGCGCTGTATAGATTGCGGCGAGTGTATTCGTATTTGCCCCAACAAAGCCAAAAAGGCGGTTTGCGGTAAGCTTGACGCTATGAAGCGCTTTAAGTGGAAAATTGCACTTCCGGCGCCGACTCTTTACGGTCAGTTTGATAATCTTGACGATGTTGATTATGTACTGAACGGACTTTTAAAGCTCGGCTTTGACGATGTTTTTGAGGTTTCCGCCGCGGCAGAGTTGGTTTCGGCATATACGCGGCTTTATCTTAAAACCGACGGCGTTAAAAAACCGGCTATAAGCTCTGCGTGTCCCGTAATTTTACGGCTTATAGGTTTGCGTTTTCCGTCGCTTACCGACAATATTATACATATGCTGCCTCCAATGGAGGTCGCCGCAAGGCTCGCAAGAGACAAGGCTAAGAAAGAACATCCCGAACTCTCTGAAGATGAAATAGGTGTCTGCTTTATTTCTCCGTGTCCTGCCAAAGTCAGCTATGTTAAGAACGGCTTTGCCGGTTACAAAAGTCTTGTAGACTCCGTTATTTCAATAAGCGATATTTATTTTATGCTTATAGGTGAAATGAAGCACAGCGATAATATTTCCGCTCTGTCAAATTCGGGTATGATAGGCATCGGCTGGGCGACAACAGGCGGCGAAGCCACCGCGCTTTTTAATGACAATTATCTTGCCGCGGACGGTATTGATAATGTTATACGGGTACTTGACCAGATCGAAAACGGAAATATTCCGCAGCTTGAATTTATTGAGCTTAACGCCTGTACGGGCGGATGTGTCGGCGGTGTTATGACGGTTGAAAATCCGTTTGTCGCCAAGGCGCGTCTGCAAAGCCTGAGACGGTACTTGCCTGTATCGCAGAACGGCGTTTCATCCGACGGCGGAAATTATATTCCCGAAAGTTATTTTTTCAATGAATTTCCTACATATCATCCCATCTCAAGACTCAGCGACAGTATGGCGGAGTCCATGCGTATGATGGCCGACATACAAAGACTGAAAGACACACTTCCGGGTATTGACTGCGGCTCATGCGGAGCGCCTAATTGCCGCGCTTTTGCAGAGGATGTTATAAAGCATACCGCTAAAATTGAGGATTGTCTGATTATGAGCCGATATAAGAACAGCGACGGTGCAGGTGATAACGATGACGGTAAATGAGCTTGCGGCGAATGAAAATTTCAGCGCATTATCTCTTCCTTGCGGCGACCGCGCTATTGAGGGCGTTTATTGCGGTGATCTGCTTAGCTGGGTTATGGGCAGGGCTTCCGCAGGAGATGCTTGGATAACCATTATGTCCAACATAAATGTTCTTGCAGTGGCGTCCCTTGCCGATACTGCCTGCGTTATACTTGCCGAGGGAGTTACTCTTGATAAAGACGCGGCTTCCGCGGCCGAGGAAAAGGGTATTAACGTACTTTCTTCAAGAAAGAACGCCTATGAGCTGTGCGTGCTGCTGCACGGTTTGTTATGAACAGATATTATTACGACCTTCACATACATTCCTGTCTTTCCCCGTGCGGCGATAACGATTCAACGCCCAACAATATTGCAGGAATGGGGGAGCTTAACGGTCTTAATATAATGGCGCTGACCGACCATAACAGTTGTAAGAACTGTCCTGCTTTTTTTAAGGCGGCTAAACGCCGCGGTATCATTCCGGTTGCCGGTATGGAGCTTACAACAGCCGAGGATATTCACGTTGTATGTCTTTTTGAAACCCTTGAGGGCGCTATGGCGTTTGATGAGGAAATTGAAAAAAGACGCATTAAAATAATTAACCGTACCGATATTTTCGGTGACCAGCTGATTCTTGATGAAAACGATGAAATTGCGGGGGTTGAAGAATTTCTTTTACCAAATGCAACAACGGTTTCGCTTGAGGAGGCTCCGGTTATAGCAGAACGATTCGGCGGAATATGCTATCCGGCGCATATTGACCGCGAAGCAAACGGTATAATCGCGGTTTTAGGTGCGTTTCCGCCCAGTCCGAAATTCAGGGTTGCCGAACTTCGGGACAGAGAAAAGGAATCGGAATTTCTTGAGAAGACCTATCTTTTAAGCGAACAGTTGGTTTTCAGCTCCGACGCGCATTATTTATGGGATATAAACGAAAAGGAATCTTACTTTTTGCTTGACGATGAGCCGTATAGCGGCGAGCTTGTCAGAAAAAGGCTTTTTGAAAGGCTTAGGTAACGCTATGAAAGAATTATCGCTTAATATTCTTGATATTGCCGAAAATTCCTTTAAAGCCAAAGCCACGCTTACCGAAATTATCATTGAAGAAAACAGCGAAACGCTTACGCTGATAATCAAGGATAACGGCTGCGGTATGACAGGGGAGGTTTTAAACAGCGTTACAAATCCCTTTTTTACAACCAGAACCACAAGAAAAGTGGGAATGGGAATACCGCTTTTAAAGTCAGAAGCCGAGATGACCGGCGGCAGCTTTGAAATTTCTTCGCAGAGCGAAATTGAGTTCAAGGATACGCACGGCACCGCGGTGAAGGCGGTTTTTAACAAGAAACATATTGATTACACACCGCTCGGCGATGTTGTTTTAAGCATAGTTACCTTAGTTCAGGGACATCCTGACTCCGATATTTTATTTAATCACACTATCGGAAACAAAACGGTTGTGCTTGATACACGCGAAATACGCCGCGTGCTTGAGGATGTTCCGCTGAACAGCTTCGAGGTAATCAAATGGATAGAGGAATATTTGCTTGAGCAATATTCCGAAACAAATTAAATATTTTAGGAAAGGAAGATAAATATGAAGTCATTAGCTGAATTACAGGCAATTAAGGACAGAATGAAGGACAAGGTTATCCTCCGCGAGGGCTCTGAAGAAATCAGGGTCGTTGTAGGAATGGCAACCTGCGGCATTGCCGCCGGCGCGCGTCCCGTGCTTAATACGCTTGTTGAGGAGGTCAATAACGAAGGGCTTACGGGCAAGGTTACGGTTTCACAGACAGGCTGTATCGGTATTTGTCAGTTTGAGCCGGTTGTTGAGGTTTTTGAACCCGGCAAGGAAAAGGTTACATATGTTAAGATGGACGCCGATAAGGCTAAGCGTGTTGTTAAAGAGCACCTTGCAGGCGGTAAGGTTGTAGCTGAATATACAATAGCTGCCTATAAGGAGTAATTTGGAGGTATAATTTATGATTCGTGCACATGTTTTAATCTGCGGCGGTACAGGTTGTACCTCTTCGGGAAGTCATGAAATTCAAAAAGCTTTTGTCGAGAATATTGAAAGCTTCGGACTTGCCGATGAGGTAAAAATCGTACAGACCGGATGTTTCGGTCTCTGCGCGCTCGGTCCGGTTGTAATCGTTTATCCGGACGGTACTTTTTACAGCCGCGTAACGCCTGACGATGTTAAGGAAATTGTTTCCGAGCATCTTTTAAAGGGTCGTATAGTAGAGCGTCTCGTTTACAACGATACCGGTGCTAAGGACGATGAGGAAATAGTCGGAAATGTTGCCCTCGGCGATACCGCGTTCTATAAATCTCAGAACCGTGTGGTTCTTCGCAACTGCGGCGTTATCGACCCTGAAAATATCGAAGAATACATAGCTATGGACGGTTATGCCGCGCTCGGTAAGGTTCTTACCGAAATGACACCTGAGGATGTTATTAAATGCGTTACCGATTCCGGTCTTCGCGGCAGAGGCGGCGGCGGCTTCCCGACAGGCCGTAAGTGGGCGCTGTGCGCTCCCAACAAGGCTCCGCAGAAGTATGTAGTCTGCAATGCCGACGAGGGTGACCCGGGTGCATTTATGGACCGTTCCGTGCTTGAAGGCGATCCCCATTCGGTTATTGAGGCTATGGCAATAGCAGGATACGCCATCGGCGCTACGCAAGGATATGTTTATGTCCGCGCAGAATATCCTATAGCGGTAAAACGCTTACAGATTGCTATTGACCAGGCGCGTGAGTATGGCCTTCTCGGCAAAAACATCTTTGATTCCGGCTTTGATTTCGATCTTCATATACGTCTCGGCGCAGGCGCTTTCGTCTGCGGTGAGGAAACGGCGCTTATGACCTCTATAGAGGGTAACCGCGGCGAACCGCGTCCTCGTCCTCCGTATCCGGCGGTTAAGGGGCTTTATAATTCTCCGACCGTTGAAAACAATGTTGAAACCTTTGCAAACATTCCTCAGATTATTTTAAGGGGTGCTGATTGGTTTGCCTCCATGGGTACCGAGCGTTCAAAGGGAACAAAGGTATTCGCCCTCGGCGGTAAAATCAAGCACACGGGACTTGTTGAAATACCGATGGGTACCACGCTTCGTGAAATCATAGAGGATATCGGCGGCGGAATACCGAACGGCAAAAAGTTCAAGGCCGCACAGACAGGCGGACCTTCCGGCGGTTGTATCCCTGCAAGTCTTATTGATACCGAGGTTGATTACGATAACTTAACTGCAATCGGCTGTATGATGGGCTCCGGCGGACTTATCGTTATGGACGAAGATACCTGTATGGTCGATATGGCTAAATTCTTCCTTGAATTTACCGTTGACGAATCCTGCGGTAAATGTACTCCGTGCCGCGTAGGTACAAAGAGACTTCTTGAAATGCTCGATAAGATAACCAAGGGTAACGGTACACTTGAAGACCTTGACAGGATGGAGGAGCTTTGCCAGTACATTAAGCAGAATTCACTCTGCGGACTCGGACAGACAGCTCCGAACCCCGTTCTTGCAACCCTTAAATTCTTCCGTGAAGAATATGTTGCTCATGTGGTTGATAAAACCTGCCCCGCCGGCGTATGTAAGGACCTTGTTTCCTATGTAATTGATAAGGATAAATGTAAGGGCTGTACTAAGTGCGCCCGTAACTGTCCTGTCGGCGCTATCAGCGGCAGCATTAAAAATCCGCATGAAATCAATCAGTCTGCCTGCATTAAGTGCGGCGCATGTATTTCAAACTGCCCGTTTGATGCTATTTATAAACATTAAGGAGGAGCCTTGTTACTATGGATATGATAAATGTTAAAATTAACGGTATTGCCGTAAGCGTACCTAAGGGCTCCACTATTCTTGAGGCAGCCCGAATTGCCGGCGTTGAGATTCCCACTCTGTGCTTTATGAAGGATAAAAACGAGATAGGCGCCTGCCGAATCTGCGTTGTTGAGGCCAACGAGGGAAGAGGTTTCCGTATCGTTACCGCCTGCGTTTATCCCGTAAGCGAGGGAATGGAGGTTCTCACTAACACAGAAAAAATTCAAAAGGCTAGAAAAACCACATTGGAGCTTATACTTTCCACACACGAAAAGAAGTGCCTTTCCTGTGTGCGTTCTACAAACTGTGAGCTTCAGAAGCTCTGCCGCGATTACGGGGTAGAGGATACCACCTTTGAAGGCTTCAAGCCGCATTATGAGCTTGATAATTCTACACCCCATCTTGTAAGAGACAATAACAAGTGTATTCTTTGCCGTCGCTGCGTTGCCGCCTGTAAGGAGCAGTATGTAAGCGTTATAGGCGCAAACAACCGCGGTATTGATACTGCAATCGGCACACCGTTCGAGGTTGGACTTTCCAATGTACCGTGTATCTCCTGCGGTCAGTGTACCGTTGTTTGTCCCACCGGCGCCCTTGTTGAAAAGGACGATACCGATAAGATTTGGGACGCTATTGCCGATTCTTCAAAATATGTCGTTGTTCAGACCGCTCCATCGGTACGCGCAACACTCGGCGAATGCTTTGGTATGCCTATCGGCACTAATGTTGAGGGCAAAATGGTTGCCGCACTGCACAGAATGGGATTTGACAAGGTATTTGATACCAATTTCGGCGCCGACCTTACAATAGTTGAGGAAGCTAATGAGCTTGTCGAGCGCATTAAAAACGGCGGAACCCTGCCTATGATTACTTCTTGCTCACCCGGTTGGGTTAAGTTCTGTGAGTTCTATTATCCTGATATGCTCGAGCATCTTTCTTCCTGTAAATCACCTCAGCAGATGGCAGGTGCGGTTATTAAGACATATTATGCCGAAAAGATGGGTATTGACCCCAAGGATATAGTTTCCGTTTCGGTTATGCCCTGTACCGCAAAGAAATTTGAAATCGGCCGTGAGGATCAGAGCGCGGCAGGCGTACCGGATGTTGATATTGCCATAACCACGCGTGAGCTTTCGCGTATGATTATGCGTGCGGGAATCAATTTTGTAAATCTGCCCGACGAAGAGTTTGATAATCCGTTGGGGGAGGATACCGGTGCAGCTGTCATATTCGGTGCTACGGGCGGCGTTATGGAGGCGGCTCTCAGAACCGCAAACGACTGGCTTACAGGCAAGGATAATACAGAGGTTGACTTTACTGCTGTCCGCGGAACAATGGGTCTTAAGCAGGCTACCGTAAACATTAACGGCAGTGATATTAAGGTAGCGGTTGCTTCGGGAGCCGCGGCTGCAAAGTGTGTTATGGACCGTATGAAGGACGGAAATCCCGACGGTTGGACCTTTGTTGAAATTATGGGTTGCCCCGGCGGCTGTGTAAACGGCGGCGGTCAGCCGATTCAGCCGCAGTATGTAAGAGATACGGTAGATTTAAAGGCTTTGCGCGCAAAGGCGCTCTATGATCAGGACGCTTCAATGCCTATAAGAAAGTCGCATGAATCACCCGTAATCAAAACCCTTTACAGCGAGTGGTACGACGGTTTCGGAGGACATAAGGCTCACCACGATCTTCATACAAGCTATGTTCCTCGCAAAAAATACTCTAAATAATAAGCATATGTACTGAAAAATCCCCGATTCGTTGAATCGGGGATTTTGATATTCAGGATATATAATACTGAAATTAAGAAAGCAACGCACGGTCGTTTACGAATTCCGAGCCGCTTATTTTTGTAAAGGCATCCAACAGATATTCAACCGTCAGCTTTTTCTTTTCTTCACCGCTTATATCAAGGATTATTTTACCCTCATTCATCATTATAAGGCGGTTTCCATAGGCTATGGCGTCCTTCATATTGTGGGTTACCATCATAGCGGTAAGCTTTTCTTCATTTATAAATTTTTCGGATAGGGATAGCACATTTGCGGCGGTTTTCGGGTCAAGCGCCGCCGTATGCTCGTCAAGAAGCAACAGCTTCGGCTTTTTCATAACCGCCATAAGAAGCGTAAGCGCCTGGCGCTGTCCTCCCGAAAGGAGTCCCACCTTTGCGGAAAGCCGGTTTTCAAGCCCTAAATCAAGCTCCTTAAGCATTTCCTTGTATTTTGCGCGTTCCTTTGAATTTATAGCCCATTTAAGACCGCGGTGTTGGCCCCTGCGGCTTGCAAGCGCCATATTTTCCTCAATCCACATATCGGCGGCGGTTCCCATCATCGGATCCTGAAAAACACGGCCGAGGTATTTTGCCCGCTTATGTTCAGGCAAATTCGTTACATTTATACCGTCGATTATAATAGAACCGCTGTCAACCGGATAAACGCCGGCAATCATATTAAGCATTGTGGATTTTCCGGCTCCGTTACCGCCGATAACGGTTACAAAGTCACCGTCGTTAAGGGTCAGACTAAGTCCGTTAAGCGCCTTTTTTTCGTTTATAGTACCCGGATTAAAGGTTTTGTAGACATTTTTAATTTCAAGCATTCTCAGAACCTCCGTCATTTCGCTTTACCATCTTTTCGCTGATTTTGCTTTTCCAATA
>JAEDML010000168.1 GCA_016303035.1 Clostridiaceae bacterium
TTCATAGGATAACCTTTGACAAATCGCTAAATATAATGTAATATATGTACTGTATAATATTTAAAAGGAGTTGGTTTTTTAATGGACGGCAGTCCTGCGGGGAGTATTTTGCTTTTCGTACTGCTTGTTTTATGCAGCGCTTATTTTTCGGGCACCGAAATTTCACTGGCTTCCGTAAACCGTATTCATATGATGAGCCGAAGCTCAAAGGGTCATAAGGGAGCACAGCGCGTACTGCGTGTACTTGACAATTTTGATGAGGCTCTTTCGGTATTGCTTATAGGAAACAATGTAGTAAACATAGGCTGCGCTACCCTGTCGGCGGTAATAGCCGCAAAGCTTTGGGGGGCAGGCGCCGTTTCGGTTTCGGCGGTAATTACCACCGTTATGCTTTTTATTTTCGGCGAAATGCTGCCTAAGTGCTTTGCGCGTTCCTGCAATGAACGGTTTGCAGAAGCGGCTTCGGCTCCGCTTGTACTTTTAATGAAGCTTTTAAAGCCCTTTTCGGTATTCTTTACCGCGCTTTCGGCTTTGGTTTCAAGGCCTTTTAAAAAGCACGCCGAAAATCAGGTCACAATGACCGAGGACGAGCTTAACGACATTGTTGAAAACATATCCGAGGAGGACGGTTTTGACAGCGATACAAGCCGCCTTGTAAAATCGGCTATGAAATTTTCAAGCGCCTATGCGCGGGAAATTATGGTCCCGTGGGAGGATGTCCTTAAAATACGCACAAGTCAGAAAACCGCTCAGATACTTGAGCTGATAGAAAGCTCTACCCATTCAAGAATTCCGGTTATAGACCGCAACGGCAATGTAAAGGGAATCCTGCAGATAAGAAAATTTTTAAAGGCTTATATGAGGTTTAACCATAATGTTATTTTGGCAAGCGTTATGGATTATCCCTATTATGTAAATCCCGATACGCCTATAGACGAGCTTTTGACCCAAATGAGCAACCACCGCCGCAATCTTGCCGTTGTGAAGGGCAATGACGGCGAAATACTCGGCATAATTACGGTTGAGGATATTTTGGAACAGCTTGTAGGCGAAATATATGACGAGGATGATGCAGGGGGTGACTCTCATTGAATGAATCACTCCGATATTTAGCTATCGCCCTGCTCGTTCTTGTGTCGGCATTCTTTTCCGCCACCGAAATAGCCTTTGCAAGCGTTAATCCTGCCCGTCTTAAAGCGCGCAGGCAGAAAAAGGACAGCCTTTCGCTTTCCCTTGCAATAAAAATAGTTGACGATTATGAAAATATGCTGGGCGCGGTGCTTGTAGGCAACAACCTTGCCAACATAGCGGCGTCTTCAATAGCAACCCTTATCGTAATAGATTTGCTGGGAGACGGCTACGCCTGGGTTGCAACGCTTGTAATGACGCTTTTAGTGCTTACCTTCGGCGAGGTTATACCTAAGGTTCTTGCTAAGCAGTTTTCGGAACAGTTTACGGTAGCCGTTGCCATACCGATTTACACGCTGTCTGTACTTTTAAAGCCGATAACGGTAGTTATGATGGCGTTTATAAGGTTGCTTTCAAAGCTCTGGGAATCAAGCGTTTCCGACAGTGACGCCGTTTCCGAGGACGATCTTGAAAATATTATTGACATTGTCGAGGACGAGGGAGTGCTTGATGAAGAACAGTGCGACCTTTTACAAAATGCGCTTGATTTTGATTCGGTGCTGGCGTATGAGGTTGTAACGCCGCGCGTAGATATGGACGCGCTTGACATACGCGACCCGATAGAGGTCAATTTGCGTAAAATAGGCGAAAGCACCTATTCCCGCCTTCCCGTATTTGAGGATACGCCCGATAATATAATCGGAATACTGCACCTTAACAGATTTTACAAGGAATATGTTAATAATCCGGATATCGGTATACGCGAACTGCTGCTTCCCGCAACCTTTGTGCACATGACAATGCCGCTTACGGATGTGCTTGATAAAATGCGCGAAAAGAAGAGCCATATGGTAATCGTGCTTGACGAATACGGCGGAACAATGGGACTGCTTACTATGGAGGATGTTCTTGAACAGCTTGTGGGCGAAATTTGGGACGAGAGCGATGAAATAGACCGCGAGTTTGTATGCATAGACAACACCCATTTTGAAGTGTCGGGAGATATGCGAATAGACGATTTCTTTGATGAGTTTGATATTGATATTGATGAAGAAGACGAGGAAATCGACAACACCACCGTCGGCGGCTGGACCGTATCCATGCTGGACGGCGAGCCCGAAAAG
>JAEDML010000026.1 GCA_016303035.1 Clostridiaceae bacterium
TATTATATGATATACTTAATTAGATTATTATAATATATTATTATATATATAAAAGGGTGGTAAAAAAATGCAAATGGAATCGCTTTCGGACATCTGGGCAGCCGTTACAGATGAATGTAAAAAGAGCATTTCCGAGACGTCTTTTGACTGTTTCCTTACCAAGCTTAAACCCGTTGCCCTTGAGGCGGGAGAATTTTATATTTCAATCAATAACGAATATATGCGCGGCGTTATAGAGCAAAACTACACCGGCGTTTTAACCAAGGCTATAAAGGCGGTTATGGGGGTTGATGTTAAGCCGGTAATAATTTACGAGGATGAAGAAATAAAAATTCAGAACGCCGAAAAATACAGCGAGGGTCTTTCGTTTGAAGATTTTTTCACCTTTGATAATTTTATTGTGGGCGCTACCAACCGTTTTGCCCACGCCGCTTCCTTTGCGGTTGCAAATAATCCTAATATAATCTACAATCCGCTTATAATATACGGAAATTCGGGTGTGGGAAAAACCCACCTTATGTTGGCGATAAAAAATCATATAAAAAAGCATTTTCCCGGCAAAAAAATAGAATATACCCGCAGTGAGGATTTTACAAATCAGCTTATAAAGGCTTTGCAGGACGGTAAGCTGGGACTCGGAACCATCGATGATTTCAGAAATAAATACCGCAATGTTGATGTTTTGCTGATAGACGATATTCAGTTTATCGCCGGCAAGGAACAAACGCAGGAGGAATTTTTCAATACCTTTAACACCCTGCTTCAGAAAAACAAGCAGATTGTCGTAACACTTGACCGTCCGCCTAAGGAAATAAAAACCCTTGACGACCGTATACGTTCAAGATTTGAGAGCGGCCTGTTTGCGGATATAGCATCGCCCGATTTTGAGACTAGGGTAGGAATCATAAACAAGAAAGCCGAACAAAACGGAATAAAGATAGACGAAAATCTTAGCTTTTATATTGCGGAGCATATAAAAGTAAATACGCGTCAGCTTGAGGGCGTCGTAAAAAAATTACAGGCGTATATAACAATACAAAACAAAGTGCCTACTCTTTCGGTTGTACAGGGCTTTATAAAGGATGTTATAAACGATACCCAACCCGAACCTATAAAAATAGAAAAGATTATTTCCGAGGTTGCAAAAACCTACAATGTATCAGAAGGTGATATTCTTTCAAACCGCAGAACGGCTTCTCTTGCGCTTGCAAGACAGGTAGCGATGTACATAGCAAGGGAAACTACCGACCTTTCCTACAAGGCAATAGGCGAAAGCTTCGGTAAGGATCACACCACCGTGCTTTACAATGTAAACAGAATTGAAGAATTTTTAAAGGACAAGCCTTACCAAAAAGAACTTGTTGACGATATTATTAAAAATCTTACGGCTTCAAACTCGATGAATTACTAAACATTTTAACCTTAATTAACCGAAGACTTATAAAATACATTGTTGATAACCGAATTAAAGAAAAGTTATACCCTTTTTATTAAAAAATTATCAACATAAAAAAAGCTTGTCTTTAAAGGCTTTTTTAAAGTTATAAACCGTTTTAACCGCACTTATTACTACTGTTATTCTTATATTTCTTTTAGGAGGAAAAAATATGATTTTTACTGTTGAAAGGGCGTCTTTACTTGACGCGGTTAACAAGCTTCAAAGAGTAGTCGGAGCAAAAACCTCTATGCCGGTGCTTGAAGGTATTCTTATCTCGGCTGAGCAGGGAAAAATAACCCTTATTTCCTACAATCTTGAAATGGGTATGAAAAAGGAAATATACGCTAAATGCGACGAGGACGGAGACATAGTAATAAACGCCCGCCTGCTTTCGGAAATACTGCGCAGAATGAACGGTTTACAGGTTGAAATTCAGGCAGATGAAAGACTTAACTGCCACATAAAAAGCGGAGAAGCCACCTTTGATATTATGGGTATGGCGGCTACCGACTTTCCCGAAATGCCCTCCGTTACCGACGGAAGCAATATAACCCTTAACAGTTCTCTTTTTTCCGAAATGGTAAGGGGAACAATTTTTGCCGCGGCACAGACCGAGGGTGCAAAACCGATTCTTACCGGAATAGATGTCATAATAAAGGACGGAATTATGCAGTTTGTAGCGATTGACGGATACAGGCTTGCAATAAGAAGACAGAGAGTAAATCTTAATAACGATATTTCCTTTGTTGTTTCGGGCAGGGCATTCGGCGAAGCTGTAAAGTTAATTGATGAAGAAACCGAAAATATTGATATAAATGTAGGAAAAAGGCTTATCTGCTTTACAATTAACGGATATACATTTATTTCCCGTCTGCTTGAGGGTGAATTTGTAAACTTCCAAAAAACAATTCCTACCGACTATAAACAAAAAATTGTAGTTAATACGCACGACCTTATAAATACGATAGAGCGAGTTTCCCTGCTTATAAGCGAATCCTTTTCAACTCCTGTACGCTGTTATTTTAACGAGCACAGCGTGGTGTTTACCAGCGCAACCTCTATGGGAAGAGCCACCGAAACCTTTAATGCCGAGCTTGAAGGCAGTCCGTTTGAAATAGGGCTTAACAGCAGGTATCTGCTTGAAGCGTTAAAGGCAACCGAAAATGAAAAAATATGTATTCTTTTCAACGGCTCGGAAGCGGGAGTTGTAATAAATCCCGTAGAGGGAGACGAATTTAAATATATGATAATGCCTATGAGGATGAAGTAATGCTTTATACGCCTATACACATAAAAGAAAATTTTATAAGGCTTGATGCGGCTTTAAAGCTTTCGGGCAGGGTAAGCACGGGCGGACATGCAAAAGTTGTAATACAAAACGGCGAAGTAACCGTTAACGGTGAAATTTGTACAATGCGCGGTAAAAAGCTTTTTTCGGGCGACAGATTTGAATTTGAAAATTCGGGCTTTGAAATAGAATGAAAATAGAAAATTTTTATTGTAAAAATTTCAGGAATATTGAAGAGCTTTTCTTGTCGCCCGATGACGGTATGAATGTAATTTACGGCGACAATGCAAACGGAAAAACCAATATTATAGAGGGTATGTGGCTTTTTACGGGGGCTAAAAGTTTCAGAACAAAAACTGATTCCGCGTTTATCAGGTTAGGAAGAAAAAAAGCGGAAATAGGTTTAAACTTTTTTTCAAGCGGAATAAAAAAGGAAGCAAAAATAGAAATAGAAAACCGACGAAACGCCTTTTTAAATGAAAACGCGCTTTCAAGTCCGTCAATGCTGGCAGGTGAATTTAACGCAGTAATTTTTTCCCCGTCCGACCTTGAAATTATAGGCGGAGCGCCGGCGATGAGGAGAAATTTTACAGATACCGCGATAGGTCAGCTTTATCCCTCCTTTATTTCTTCTTTAAGAAATTATAAAAGGGCGGTTATTCAAAGAAATAAAATAATTAAGGATTTTAAGTTTGATGCAAGTATTTCGGTTTTGCTTGATTCCTTTGAAAAGGAAATAGCCGAAAACGGCAGAAAGATAATTGCGGCCCGAAAAAAATTTTTAGAGCTTTCAAAACAGTATCTTACCGATATTTACAGCGGCCTTTCTTCTGGAAAAGAGGAGCTTTGCGCCGAATACATTTCTAATTGTAAAGAGGAAGAGCTTGAAGAAAAGCTTGTCCTTTCAAGAAAAGAGGATATGTTCAGCGGTATTACAACGGTAGGTCCGCACAGAGACGATATTGATTTTAAAATAAACGGTATGTCGGTAAGAACATACGGCTCCCAAGGACAGAAGCGAAGCGCGGCGCTTTCCTTAAAGCTTTCACAGGCAGAGGTTATAAAGAAAATTACGGGCGAATATCCCGTATGCTTGCTTGACGATGTTATGAGCGAGCTTGACCCGCAAAGACAGAATTATGTTTTAAACCATATAAAAGATATGCAGTCTTTTATTACCTGCTGCGACCCTTCAAATGTTAAAAATCTGAAAAAAGGAAGAATTTTCAGGATAGAAAACGGGAGTGTTAAAAACTGATGTATATACATTTGGGACAGAACACGGTTGTAAAATCCGACAGCGTTATAGGAATTTTTGATATTGAAAGCACAACCGTTTCAAAGCATACAAGAAAATTTTTAACACGGGCGGAGAAGTGCGGCAAGGTTACAAATGTTTCTTACGAGCTTCCGAAAGCCTTTATTGTATGCTGTGATGAGAATAAAAACGAAAAGGTATATATATCACAAATTTCCTCCTCTACGCTCTATAAAAGATCCGGTTTTGCAGAAAACCTTTAAAATATACAGCTTGCTTTTTTAGAAAGGAAATGATTAAGATAATGAGTAACGACATAAATCAGCCTGTTACCGAAAATTACGATGAAAATTCCATTCAGGTATTAGAAGGACTTGAAGCGGTAAGAAAAAGACCGGGAATGTATATCGGCTCTACAGGCGAGCGCGGTCTTCACCACCTTGTGTATGAAATTGTGGATAACTCAATAGACGAGGCGCTTGCCGGCTACTGCGATAAAATACTGGTTGAGCTGCTTGACGACGGAATTATAAGGGTTACCGATAACGGACGCGGAATTCCGGTGGGAATTCATCCGCAAAAGGGAATACCGACGGTAAGCGTAGTTTTCACAATACTTCATGCCGGCGGTAAATTCGGCGGCAGCGGATATAAGGTATCGGGCGGTCTGCACGGCGTGGGCGCGTCGGTTGTAAATGCGCTTTCCTCCTGGCTTGAGGTTGAGGTTAGGGACGGCGAGCATATCTACAAGCAGCGTTATGAAAAGGGCAATATAAAAACAGATTTAACGGTTATCGGCGATACCGATAAAACGGGAACAACGGTTACCTTTAAGCCCGACCCGACAATTTTTACCGATACTACCCGTTATGATTATGATACTCTGCTTTTAAGACTCCGCGAGCAGGCGTTTTTAAACGGCGGCATAAGAATTGTTTTAAAGGATATGAGAAGCGATGCGGATATTGAGCTTCGCGAGGATGATCTGCATTTTGAGGGCGGAATAAGGTCCTATGTTGAATATCTGCTTGAAAAGAGCAAAAAGGATACGCTTAACAATAATGTTATTTATCTTTCGGGAACGGCGAAGGACTCAACCGCCGAAATAGCGCTGATGTGGTGCACAGGGTATGACACAAAAATAATGTCCTTTGCAAATACCATTCACACGGTAGACGGCGGTACCCACGAAAGCGCGTTTAAGACAAGCCTTGCAAGGGTTATAAACAAATACGGCAGAAACTTTAAATTCTTAAAGGATAACGATTCAAACCTTAAATCCGACGATATTAACGAGGGACTTATTGCGGTTGTAAGCGTAAAGCTTACCGATGCACAGTTTGAATCACAAACCAAGGCGAAGCTCGGAAATACCTCTATCGGAACACTTGTAAACAACATTGTAAGCGAAAAGATGTATAATTATCTTGAGGATAATCCGGCAGAAGCCAAGATTATTCTTGATAAATCAATAGCGTCCTCAAACGCGAGAGAGGCGGCGCAGAAGGCGCGCGATATGCAGCGCAGCAAGGCGAGCATAGGCGGCAAAACCAGAATGCCCGAAAAGCTTACCGACTGTATTTCGGACGACCCGACAAAGACCGAAATTTTCATTGTCGAGGGAGATTCGGCAGGCGGCAGCGCGGTTGAGGGAAGAAACAGCACCTATCAGGCAATACTTCCGCTTTGGGGTAAAATGCTAAATGTTGAAAAGGCAAGGGTTGACAAGGTTTACAGCAACGAAAAGCTGACCCCCGTTATAATTGCGCTCGGAACGGGTATTGCGGAAAACTTTGATATAAACAAATTGAGATACGATAAAATTGTTATTATGGCGGATGCCGATGTCGACGGCTCGCACATCAGAACGCTTCTGCTTACCTTCTTTTTCCGTTATATGCCTGAGCTTATCGAAACGGGGCATGTGTATTTAGCACAGCCTCCGCTTTACCGCGTATCAAAGGGTAAGAGATATTTTGACGCCTTTACAGACGAGGAAAAGGACAGATATGTGGCGGAGCTCGGCGGAAGTCCCGATGTTCAGCGATATAAAGGTCTCGGTGAAATGAATCCCGAACAGCTTTGGGAAACCACGCTTGACCCTGAGCACAGAACTATGTTAAGGGTTAAAATGAGCGACGCGGAGCTTGCGGACCAAACCTTTACCACCCTTATGGGCGAGGAAGTTGAGCCGAGAAGAAAATTCATCGAAGAAAACGCGGTTTATGCGACCGATCTTGATATATAAGGGGTGAGAAGAAATGGCTAAACAGGAAAAGGTTTACTGGCCTGAGGACGAGCAGACCAACATACATCCGGTGGAAATTGTAGACGAAGTACGAAACAGTATGCTTCAGTATTCAATGTCGGTGCTTGTAGGCCGCGCCCTGCCCGATGTGAGGGACGGTTTAAAGCCGGTACACAGAAGAATACTTTACACTATGTACGAAAACGGACTTACCCCCGATAAGGCATACCGAAAGTGCGCCGATACGGTAGGTTCGGTACTCGGTAGATATCATCCGCACGGCGACGCCAGCGTTTATGACGCTATGGTGCGTATGGCGCAGGATTTTTCACTCCGTTATCCGCTGATTGACGGACACGGAAACTTCGGTAATATAGACGGTTATCCTGCCGCCGCATACCGATATACAGAGTCGAGAATGAACAGACTTTCGCTTCATATGCTCGACGATATAGAAAAAGAAACGGTAAATATGGTGCCGAACTACGATAACCGTTTGGAGGAGCCGGAGGTTCTTCCCGTAAGATTTCCTCAGCTTTTGGTAAACGGATCTTCGGGTATTGCGGTAGGTATGGCAACCGAAATTCCGCCGCACAATCTCGGCGAGGTTATTGACGCGATGTGCTGTCTTATAGACAACCCCGAAGCCGATTTGCAGGAGCTTTGTCAGTATATAAAGGGACCCGATTTTCCGACAGGCGGAATAATAATGGGCAGAGCCGGAATAAGGGCGGCATACGCCACCGGCCGCGGCAAGATAACCCTTAGGGGCAAAGCCGAAATTGAAGAGGTTAAAAACGGAAAATTCCGTATAGTTATAACCGAAATTCCCTATAAGGTAAGAAAAAAAGACCTTGTTAAAAGCATTTATGACCTTGCGGTTGAAAAGCGCATAGAGGGTATTGAGGATGTTGTAGACTATTCATCAAAAAGAGACGGCGGAATAAGAATAATTGTAGATATAAAGAGGGACGCGAATCCTCAGGTAGTGCTTAACAAGATTTATTCCTATACCGCTTTGCAGACCACCTTCGGCGCGATTCTGCTTGCAATAGTAAACGGTAAGCCGCAGATTCTGACCCTTAAAGAAATGCTTCAGAACTGTATTGATTTCCAGTGTGAAATAATCGAGCGCCGCACAAGGTTTGATAAGCGAAAGGCCGAGGAAAGAGCCCATATTTTAGAGGGCTTAAAGGTAGCGCTTGACTTTATTGACGAGGTTATCAGTATAATCCGCACAAGCAAAACGATACAGGAAAGCAAGGACAGGCTTTCGGAGCGTTTCGGGCTTGACGATGTTCAGACGACCGCTATCGTTCAGATGCAGTTAGGTAAGCTTGCCGGAATGGAAAAGCAGAAGATTTTGGACGAGCTTGAAGAAAAGCATAACTTTATAAAGGAATGTGAGGAAATTCTTGCAAGCCGCGCGCGTATACTTGATATTGTAAAGGCCGAATCTCTTAATCTCCGCGATAAGTTTAACGACGACCGACGCACCGAAATTTCCGATGTTGCGGGCGAAGTGGATATTGAAGACCTTATTCCGAAAGAGCAGTGTGTAATTACAAAAACGCAGAACGGATATATCAAGCGTTTGCCTGCCGACACATATAATGTTCAGCACAGAGGCGGCAAGGGAATAACGGGTATGACCACGCGTGAGGACGATATTGTTGAAAATATGTTCGTCTGCTCTTCGCATGATTATATTATGCTGTTCTCCAACCTTGGAAGAATGTACAGAATTAAGGCGTACGAAATACCCGAGGGCAGCAGGACAGCAAAGGGAATGAACATAGTAAATGTTTTGCCCCTTATGCCGGAGGAAAAGATAACCGTTGTTCTCCCGGCATCGGAGCTTGACGAAGAAAAATTCATTACAATGGTAACCAAAAACGGTATAATAAAGCGTACCCGTTTATCGGATTTCCGCAACACAAGAAAGAGCGGAATTATCGCAATTTCAATAGACGAGGACGATGAGCTTACCTTTGTTAAGATGACGGGCGGAAACGATAGACTGCTTGTTGCAACCAAAAAGGGTCTTGCAATTCAGTTTAACGAAACCGATGTCCGTCCTATGGGCAGAGGCGCCCGGGGCGTAAAGGCAATAGATATCCGCACCGGCGACCGCGTTGTAGCTATGGAGGTTACCGACGATAATACAAGACTGCTTACCGTTACCGAAACAGGCTACGGCAGAATAAGCAATATTTCCGATTACCGAATTCAGTCAAGAGGCGGTAAGGGAATTATGAACTACCGCGTAGCAAAATACGGCGATGTTGCCGCGGTGCTTTCGGTTACAGATGAAGATGATATTATAATGATAGCCTCAAACGGTATCATAATCCGTATTTTCAGCGGAGATATTTCGGTGCTTGCCCGCCCTGCAAAGGGAGTTCGCGTAATGCGCGTGGCTGACGGCGAGAGAATTTTGTCGATAGCCAAGGCAGAACACAACGAGGAAGAGGTAAACGAAAAACCCGAGGAGCCTGACGAGGATTCGGCTGACGCTTCGGATGAAGCCGAAGAAAATAACGACGGCGAATAAAACAAGGGGAATTTTTGCGGAAAAGAAATTTAACTGCAGGTGGGTGAAACAGGTATATGGAAGAAAACAACACTCAGTTTAATAACAGTGAAGAAAATGAAAATTCCGTAAATACAAATAATCAAAGTTATGCGGGTACAGCCGTAAACGGAGGATATTATACCTATATCCCCTACGGCTTTACCCCCGAAACCTATAAGGAAAAAAGAAAAATAAGAAAAGAATCGCTGAGGATAGGCATAACGCTTATTGTTATGATTTTTATAAATCTTATTTTTGCGCCCCTTATAGTTTTAGCGCTTCAAAAGGTCGGTTTTTCCTATAACGGCGCATACAGCTTTATTTTAGAGCCGGCAAGAACCCAATGTATTCAGATTGCGTTTTCAATAATAGTTTTTTTACTGCCGACCGCGGTTATGGCAAAAATCTGCGGAAAAAAAGTAAGTAGTCTTGTTCCGCTTGAAAAGCCGATAAAGGGAACGGGTATTCCGTTTTTTCTGTTCGGAATAGCCTGCTGCGCCCTTGCAAACATATATAATTCCTATATGGGTGAGTTTTTTGAAAAACGTTTTCACCTTAATTATAATGTAGATAACGGAGATAATCCGCAGGGCTTTTTCGGATTTATGCTTGTGCTTATTTCAACGGCGGTAATTCCTCCTTTGGTAGAGGAATTTGCCTTTCGCGGAATAATACTGAGCTTTCTTAAAAAGTTCGGCGCGGGCTTTGCAATAGTTACATCTTCGGTGCTTTTCGGGCTTATACACGGCAATTTTTCGCAGATGCCGTTTGCATTTACAGTGGGACTTTCACTTGCCTACATAACCGTTAAAACAGGCTCGATTATTCCGAGTATTGCGGTTCACGCCTTTAACAATCTTATTTCGGTCGTATTTTCTTATCTTAATCTGCCGAATACGGTGCAAAATATTATGTATTCGTTTTTGCTTTTAATAATGCTTTTGTGCGGCATTGTTTCGGTGCTTTTCATCTTGAAAAAGGATAAGGACGCCTATAAAATAGATAATGCTGACCTTGCCTGCGGCGAAAAAGCTAAGTTTAAATGGTTTTTTACTTCGCCTGCAATTATAATTTATACGGTTCTATGTTGCCTTTTGGCAATAAGATATTTTTTTGTATAAAAGGAGAGAAAAATTAAATGGTCAATATGGATTTGGATTATGTCTTGCATGAATTGCTCGGAAAGTTTTCCGAAATTGCCCCGTTTTTGACGGCGTTTTTCGCTGTATACTTCGCTGTTGTTCTCATTTGCGCGCTTGTTTCGGCGGTAATTTTCTTTTTAAACGCAATCGGGCTTTATGAGATGTCAGCGAGCCTCGGTCTTAAAAATCCTTGGTACAGCTTTATTCCGTTTTTAAATTCCTACGCTATCGGCCGCACCGCCGAAAAGTACAAAAAAAAGAACGGAGCAAAATCGGCAAAATTCAGCGTTATCCTTTTAACGCTTGAAATCGTCATGGCGATTTTAGCGGTAATAACACTCTTTTCCGCCGTATCCACGGTTATAGGCGCCGCCTCGTTTGCGGCAGGTTACCTTGCAAACGCGACATCTTCGGCAGGCATCGGCGCTTACAACATAATGAGTGTACTGTGGCTTGTTTTTGCGGCTTTCCTGCTTGTCGGAGTTGCAACAGCGTATCTTGTAGTTTACTATATTGCGTTTTGGCGTACCTGCGCGGTATTCGATTATAAAAACGCTTCGCTTTATACCGTGCTTTCGGTGTTCTTCAGCTTTTTAGCGCCGATTTTCCTGTTTGTTATAAGGAAAAACAAGCCTTTTACAGAAGGCCGCGCACAGCTTGACCGCGGAATTGATAATTTCAGTCACTCATCTCCCGTAAGCGAG
>JAEDML010000027.1 GCA_016303035.1 Clostridiaceae bacterium
TGTTTGCTGTAAAGCAGGGACGCGCCGCAGTAAAGTATGGAGATTGCCGCCAGCGTTACCGCAAACGAATTTGTAACCCAGTTAAAATACCGCGAAGCAAAGTAGGAATTTTGCTGTAACATCTGAAATTGCCGCACAAGCGAGAATATGCCCGATACGGCGGCTAAGATAAGCGAAAAAAGCAGTAAAAAATTCAAAAAAATCACCCGTAACGATTTATTTTATAAAGCTGTTTAAAATTGCGTGGGCTTCATAGGGCTTTTCACAGAAGGAGTAATGTCCCGTGCCCTTTAAAACGCAGAGTCCTGCGTCGGGTATCGCCGCTTCGATTCTTTTAGCGTCGCTAAGCGGCGTATCGGTGTCATTCTCGCCCCATATAAGCAAGGTAGGACATTTTATGTTGGGCAGAATATCATACAAATCGGTATTTACAAGCGATACCATAGTTTTTCTTAATACCTCGGGAGCGGCGTTATAGTCCGCCGAGCCGTAGTGCCGCCTTGCTTTGTCAAGCAGTTCTTGCGAATGTTCTTTTATTATAGGAAGCGTAAGCGCCCTTTTTATTACCTTAAAGCTTTTTGCGCGGAATTTTTGTTTAAGGCTCTTTTTCGGAATAAGTCCGGCAGAATCGAGCAAAACAATCTTGGGCGGTTTTACCATACCGCTGCCTGCCATTTTTATAATAACCCTGCCGCCGTGGGAGTGACCTATCATTATAGGGTTTTCAAGATTTGTCTGCTTCATAAATTCCAGCACAAGGTTACAGTAATCGTCAACCGTCCAAGGGGTTTTCATGGTTTCGGAATTTCCGCACCCCGGGAAATTAAGCGCGACAACGCGGCAGCGGCCGCACAGCGCCGCGGTTATACCTTTATAAACATCAAACGAGGAGCCCCAGCCGTGAAGCAGTAAAACGGGGGTTCCCGTGCCTGTATCGCTGTATTCTATGTTAAGACCGCAAACGGATATGAACATATAAATTCTCCGTTCTGCCGCAAAACGGCAAAGAATTTTAAGGGATATAATTCCACATCTTATCTATTATACCAAATTATATGTAAAAAAAGAAGTTTTTTTTAAAATAATATTTGCATACCCCCTTAATCAGACAAAACAGCGCAATTGTCTAACGCAAAAACACCTTTTTTAACAAACTGTTCATTTACTTTTCGTTAATAAAAGTGTAAAATAATAACAATATAAAAGTATCGGAGGTGCATAGCTTGGCAAAAAAGCTGATTGACGATATACGCCGGGCGGAGCAGGAGGCGGAAGCTATCGCAAACGACGCTAACCGGCGTTCTTTGGAAATAGCGGCCCGCGCTAAGACCGACGCCGAAACCAAAACGGAGGCCGTTGCACGGCAGGCGGAGGATGCGGCGCGCGAGATTTTATCGCAGGCGCAAAGGGCTGCCGAGGCTGAAAGGGAAGGCGCGGAGGAAGCCGCAAAGGCTATCTGCGGCGAGCTGATGAGCAAGGCCGAGCGCAACCGCGAAAATGCCGTTAAAACCGTTATAGAACTTCTAAAGGATTAAATTTTTAAGATTTTAAGAAGGGGTGGTGATATATTTGGCTAAGGTTAAATGCAAGCTTGTAAGCATATACGCACAAAGAAGCGACAGTAAGGCGATTCTCCGCCGGCTTCAGGAAATGTCGGTTATGGATATCGAAACCGCGGCGTCGGACGAAGAAACCTCCGCTCTGCCCGAGGGGTATGACCGTTCGGATACCGAGTATAAGGCGGCGGCATATGAGCGCGACGCGGTATCGGCTGAAAACGCCCTTAAAATTCTTAACGAGCGTTTTCCCGAAAAGAAGGGCTTAAAGGAAATGCTTTCGGGACCGAGAACGGTTAGCGCCGATGAATTTTATATAAAGCGCGACGAAATAAAGGCGGCGCTTTCCGATATAAATGATATTATAAATTGCGACCGCGGTATTGCCGAAGCATCGGCGGAAAAGGTAAGGCTTAACACCACTATGGAGCAGATGCTCCCATGGCAGACGCTTGATGTTCCGCTTTCCTTTTCGGGAACGGTAAAGACCGCCGCGTTTATAGGTACTGTTGCCGGAAATTACAGTCTTGAAACGCTGCTTTCGGAAATTGCGCTTCGCGCGCCGCAGGCCGATGTTTACGGAGAAATAATAAATTCCGGAAAGGACAGCACATATATCTTTGTCTGTTGTCCCAAACGGCAAAGGCAAGAGGTTGAAGACGCGCTTCGCGAGCTTTCCTTTGCAAGACCCGCGCAGATAACTTCAAAGCTGCCGCGCGATAAAATCGCTTCAAAGGCAAGCCGTATAGCCGAATGTGACCGAAAGACTCAGGAATATATAAATAAAATCGGGGAGCTTTCAAAAAGGCGTAAGAATATCGAGCTGTTTGCCGATTTTTGCCGCGCAGGTGCCGAAAGACATCGCGCAATGGGCGAAATTGTGCATACAGAGCATACGGTTCTAATAACCGGATATGTTGCAGAGCCCGATGTCGATTTTCTTGAAAAAACGCTTAAAAAGGATTTTTGCGTTGTCATAGAATCGGAGGACGCAAACGAGGAGTTAGCGCCCGTAAAGCTTAAAAACAACGCCTTTGCCTCCCCTGCCGAGACCATTACGCAGATGTATTCCCTGCCGTCGAGCAAGGATATAGATCCTACTCCGCTTACCGGCTTTTTCTACTATCTGCTTTTCGGTATGATGCTTTCCGACGCGGGCTACGGTCTGCTTATGGTAATCGGAACGCTTATCGTGTTAAAAAAGTTCAATCCGTCGCCTAAAATGCGTAAGACCATGAAGCTGTTTTTGTACTGCGGAATTTCCACATGTATGTGGGGGCTTATCTTCGGCAGCTTTTTCGGGGACAGTATTGCGGCAATAAGCGGAACCTTTTTCGGCAAGGAGGTATCCCTGCCGGCGCTTATAGACCCGATGAACGGCGGCGCGGTAACGCTTCTTATTTTAAGCCTTGCAATAGGCTTTGTACAGATTATAGCGGGACTTACGGCTAAATTTGTAACCTGCATTAAAAACGGGGATAAGGCGGGCGCGTTTTTCGACGCGGGGCTTTGGATAACCGCGCTTACGGGAATCGCCGTTTTAGCGGTAGGCGTTATGGCTGTGCCGATGCTTAAAACGGTCGGCGCTATAATCGCTGTAGCCTCGGTTTTGGGACTTATTTTAACGCAGGGCAGGGATAAGAAAAATCCCGTTATGCGCCTGCTTTCGGGAATAACCTCGCTTTACGATATTACAGGTTATGTAAGCGATCTGCTTTCATTCTCGCGTCTTATGGCGCTGGGTCTTACCACCGCCGCTATGGGAGCGGTTTTCAATCTGCTGGGCACCCTCGGCGGAAAGAGCGTGACGGGAGTGATTTTAATGCTCATAATCTTCCCTGTCGGTCACGCAATAAGCTTTGCCCTTAACGCGCTGGGCGCGTATGTTCATACTCTGAGGCTGCAGTATGTAGAGCTTTTCTCAAAGTTTTACGAGGGCGGCGGCAGAGAATTTAAGGCGTTTTCCATTAAAAACAAATATGTCGGCGTAACAAATGCCGATAAGGAGGAATTGTAAATGACATTAGGTACTTTTCTTGCGCTTTCGGGCGCGGCACTCGCAACAATTTTGGCAGGCATAGGCTCGGCAAGGGGCGTCGGCATGGCGACCGAAACAGGTATGGGCGTACTTTCCGAGGATCCTTCAAAGTTCGGTAAAATGCTGGTTTTGGAGCTTCTTCCCGGCACACAGGGACTTTACGGCTTCATAGTTTCGTTTATGATACTTTTAAATATCGGTATTCTCGGCGGAAGTATGGATATTTCGGTTGCAAAAGGTCTTTTGTATCTTGCGGCATCTCTGCCGATTGCCATCGGCGGTCTTGTTTCGGCAATAGCACAGGGAAAAGCGGCGGTTGCAGGTATCGCGCTGGTTGCAAAGCGCGATCAGGAATTTTCAAAGGCAATGGTTTCTACAACCCTTGTGGAAATTTACGCTCTGCTTGCATTCCTTATATCCCTGCTTTCGGTTATCAGCATTGCAAAATAAGGTGATAACGATGACATCGGGTGAAAAAATACTCGCCGGTATTTTAGGCGAAGCGAAAAAAGACGCCGAAGCCGTCATAAAGGAAGCCGAAGAAAAGGCGGCGCTTTATGCAGCCGAAGCCGAAAGAAAAGCTCAGGCAAAAAAGGCCGCGGTAATCGCCGATGCCGAAAAAAAGGCCGAAGTAATAAGGGCGGCCGGCGTTTCCTCGGCAGAGCTTATAAAGCGCGACCGCGCGCTGGGTATTCGCATGCAGGCAATATCCGATATTCTCAGTGAGACCGAAAGGCGTATTGCCGCAATGAAAGATGAGGATTATTTTGAATTTATCGCAGACCTTGTTAAAAAAAGCGCGACCCAAAAGCAGGGGGAGATTTTACTTTCCGAAAGCGATTTAAAAAGGAATACGGATATTCTTAAAGAAAAGCTTTCGGGGTGCAGTCTTACCCTTAGCGATACGCCGGCAGAAATTACATCGGGCTTTGTGCTTAAATACGGCGATATTATGATAAACGGCGATATTAAGGCGATTATTCACGAAAAGCGCGATATACTTGTAGACAGTATTAACCGCACGCTTTTCGCATAAAATGCCGCGCTTTAAAGGCGGCGGAAAGGAATGGTCATAAATGGCGGTAAAATCCGGCGGTTTTGCAATAGGCAATCTGCGTGCAAAGGAAAACCGACTTTTAAAGCAGAGTGATTTAGCACGGTTTATGTCTGCAAAGAGCACCGACGAGCTTTCGTCAATGCTCCGCGACAGCGGTATAGGCGACCCTGCGTCTCAAAGCACCGTTCCCGAAATTTTAAGGGAGGACACCGAAAAGCTATGGAGCTATCTTTATGATATCGCCCCCGATATGTCGGTGTTTGAGCCGTTTTTGTACGAAAACGATTTTCACAATTTAAAGGCGATTTTAAAGGCGGTCGTAAGGAATACCGATTACAGCGACCTTTTGCTGCTTCCTGCGAATGTAGATAAAAAGGATATTGAAACCGCAATAAAGGAAAAAAGGTTCGATATTTTACCCGCCTTTATGCGAAAAAGCGCCGAGGAAGCCTACGAAACGCTGGTCAAGGGCGGCGATCCTCAGCTTGCCGACTGTATTATTGACGCGGGCTGTATGACGGCGCAGTACGAAAAGGCAAAGGAGCTTAAAAACGCCGTGGTAAGGGAAGTTTTAATATCCACAGTGTTTTACAATAATATTAAGGCGGCACTGCGAGCCGCAAGGGCCGGAAAAGCGGCGGCGTTTCTTGATAAAACGCTCACCGAAAACGGCGTTGTTTCAAAGACCGCGCTTAAAAACGCCGCGCTCGGCGGCGAGGAAAAGGTTTTGGAACTGCTTGACTCGTCAAGCGAAATGAACGGACAGACCGCCGCCGAATGTTACAGACGGTCGCCTGCGGAGTTTGAAAAATTCTGCGATAACCGCCGTATTGCGGTCGCCGGAAAATGCAGATATGTCACTATGGGCGACGAGCCTCTTGTGGGATATATGCTGGCAAGAATGGCGCAGACAAAGGATATCCGCATTATATACAGCGGTATAAAAACGGGACAGAGCAGCGAACAAATTTCGGAAAGGCTGCGTGAGCTTTATGATTAAAATTGCCGTAATGGGAGATACCGAAAGCATAAAGGGCTTTGCTTCGGTAGGACTTGATATTTTTCCCTGCGACCGTGAAGATGAGGCTTCCGCCTTATTCAAAAAAATCGAGAACGCGGGCTACGGCGTTATTTATATAACCGAGCGGCTTGCAGAACTGCTTAAAAAGGAAATCGAAAAGACCGATAAACAGCTTTCCCCGTCGGTAGTTCCCATTCCGGGCGTCAGCCGAAATAACGGAATAGGAACGGATATGCTTAAAGCGGCGGTCGAAAAAGCGGTAGGCTCGGATATTATTTTTAATAAATAGCGTATAACATCCTAAAAAAGGAGAAATCAGAATGACTCAAGGAACGATAACCAAGGTTGCCGGACCCCTTGTAATAGCAGAGGGTATGCGAAGCGCCAATATGTTTGACGTTGTCCGTGTAAGCGATAAGCACCTGATAGGCGAAATAATCGAAATGCACGGCGATAAGGCGTCGGTTCAGGTGTACGAGGAAACGGCGGGTTTAGGTCCCGGCGAAAAGGTAGTTTCCACCGGAAGACCGTTAAGCGTTGAGCTGGGGCCGGGACTTATCGGCTCGATATTCGACGGTATTCAGCGTCCGCTTTCGGAGATTATGAAGGTAAGCGGAACCAATCTTCAGCGCGGTGTGGAGGTGCCCTCTTTATCGCGTGAGAAAAGGTGGCATTTTGTGCCCTGCCTTTCGGTCGGGGACACGGTCGAAAGCGGCGATACTGTCGGAACCGTACAGGAAACGGCTGTTGTCAGCCATAAAATAATGGTTCCGAATAAAATAAGCGGTAAAATCGCCGAGATAAGCGAGGGCGATTACACCGTTGAAGACACCGTTTATAAAATCGAAACTGCAGACGGTATAAAGGAATTCACGCTTATGCAGAGCTGGCCCGTGCGTGTCGGCAGACCGTATAAGCGCAAGCTGTCGCCCGATATTCCGCTTGTTACGGGTCAGCGTGTAATAGATACCCTTTTCCCAATTGCCAAGGGCGGCGTCGCGGCGGTGCCTGGACCTTTCGGCTCGGGCAAAACCGTTGTTCAGCACCAGCTGGCAAAGTGGGCGGCGGCGGATATTATTGTCTACATCGGCTGCGGTGAGCGCGGCAACGAAATGACCGATGTTCTTAACGAATTCCCCGAGCTTAAGGACCCGAGAACAGGCAGCTCTCTTATGGAGAGGACGGTACTTATTGCCAACACCTCGGATATGCCGGTTGCCGCGAGAGAGGCTTCTATCTACACGGGAATTACAATCGCCGAATACTTCCGCGATATGGGCTACACCGTTGCTCTAATGGCGGATTCTACCTCGCGCTGGGCGGAGGCTTTGCGTGAAATGTCGGGAAGACTTGAAGAAATGCCGGGTGAAGAGGGCTATCCTGCCTATCTCGGCTCCCGTCTTGCACAGTTTTATGAGCGTGCGGGCCGCGTTATAGTAAACGGAAAGGACGATACCGAGGGCGCGCTGTCGGTAATAGGCGCCGTATCCCCTCCGGGCGGCGATATTTCGGAGCCTGTATCTCAGGCGACACTTCGTATAGTAAAGGTATTCTGGGGACTTGATTCCTCGCTTGCCTACAAGCGCCATTTCCCCGCTATAAACTGGCTTACAAGCTATTCGCTTTACGCCGATTCGCTTTCCGACTGGTTTAACGAGAATGTAAACGCCGAATGGTATGCTCTTCGCGGCAGACTTATGTCGATTTTGCAGGAGGAGGCCGAGCTTGAAGAGATTGTAAAGCTCGTCGGAATGGACGCGCTTTCTCCGAGCGACCGCCTGAAATTAGAGGCGGCAAGGTCTATAAGAGAGGACTATCTGCACCAAAACGCATTTGACGCGACCGATACCTACACCTCACTTAACAAGCAGTATCTGCTTATGTGCTTAATACTTGCGTTTTACGATAAATCGGCCGACGCAATAGCAAGGGGCGCTTCAATAGAAAGCATAGTTTCAATGCCCTGCCGTGAGAAGATAGGACGATTTAAGTATGTTCCCGAAAACGAGACCGATAAGGATTATAAGCAGATTATGGCAGAGCTTGAAAACGATATAGAAAACGCCGTTAAAAATTCGGCGCAGGAATAGGAGGGAAAGCACAATATGCCTAAGGAATATAAAACTATACGCGAGGTTGCGGGCCCGCTTATGATGGTCAGCGATGTTGAAAATGTAAAATATGACGAGCTGGGCGAAATAGAGCTGCCGAACGGCGAAACACGCCGCTGCAAGGTGCTTGAAATTAACGGCACCAACGCATTGGTACAGCTTTTTGAAAACTCGGCGGGTATCAACCTTGCGGATTCAAAGGTACGCTTTTTAGGTAGAGGCATGGAGCTTCCCGTGTCCCCCGATATGCTTTCGCGCGTTTTTGACGGACTCGGCAGACCTATTGACGGCGGTCCCGAAATAATCCCCGAAAAGCGAATGGATATAAACGGCAGACCTATGAACCCTGCCGCGAGAAACTATCCGCAGGAGTTTATTCAGACCGGCGTTTCGGCTATTGACGGACTTAATACCTTAGTCCGCGGACAGAAGCTGCCGATATTCTCGGCTTCGGGTCTTCCGCACGCAAATCTTGCGGCGCAGATTGCAAGACAGGCGGCGGTTCTCGGCGATAACGAGCAGTTTGCCGTTGTATTTGCCGCTATGGGTATAACCTTTGAAGAATCCAACTTCTTTATAAATTCTTTCCGCGAAACAGGTGCGCTCGACCGCACGGTTATGTTTGTAAACCTTGCAAACGACCCCGCTATCGAGCGTATTGCAACGCCTAAAATGGCGCTTACCGCGGCGGAATATCTGGCGTTTGACCTTGGTATGCAGGTGCTGGTAATTATGACCGACATCACCAACTACGCCGACGCTTTGCGTGAGGTATCGGCGGCGCGCAAGGAGGTTCCGGGAAGACGCGGATATCCGGGATATATGTATACCGACCTTGCTACGCTTTACGAGCGTGCAGGAAGACTTAAAGGCAAGGACGGCTCGATAACCCTTATTCCGATTCTCACTATGCCCGAGGACGATAAAACCCACCCGATACCCGACCTTACGGGCTATATTACCGAGGGACAGATTATTTTAAGCCGTGAGCTTTACAGAAAGGGCGTTATGCCGCCTATTGATGTTCTGCCGTCGCTTTCAAGACTTAAGGATAAGGGTATAGGCAAGGGCAGAACGCGCGAGGACCACGCCGCCACAATGAACCAGCTTTTTGCCGCGTATGCGCGCGGTAAGGAGGCAAAGGAGCTTATGGTAATTTTGGGCGAGGCCGCGCTTACCGATATTGACAGGCTCTACGCCGAGTTTGCCGACCGCTTTGAAAAGGAATATGTATCTCAGGGCTACAACACCAACCGCACGATAGAGGAAACACTTAACATCGGCTGGAGGCTGCTCTCGATACTGCCGAGAAGCGAGCTTAAGCGTATAGACGATTCACTGCTTGATAAATATTACGGTCGGGAGGACTGACGCTTATGGCAGTAATGAATGTCAACCCCACCCGTATGGAGCTGACCCGCTTAAAAAAGCAGCTTAATACCGCGCTTAAAGGTCACAAGCTGTTAAAAGACAAGCGCGATGAGCTTATGCGGCAGTTTCTTGACACAATACGCGAAACCAAGGAGCTGCGCGAAAGGGTAGAAAGCGCGATAAGGGGTATAAACGCCGCTTTTGTTACGGCTTCGAGCGTTATGTCTAAGGAGGCGCTTGATACCGCCCTGCTTTACCCAAAGCAGGAGGTCTATCTTGAACAGTCCACACGCAATATTATGAGCGTGGATATCCCTGTATACAAGGCAGAGACGAGAACGAGCGAAAAATCCGATATTTTTTCCTACGGCTTTGCTTCTACAAGCTTTGAGCTTGACGACGCGGTAGAGGGACTCTCCGAGCTTTTGCCCGATATGCTCTTGCTTGCCGAAAAGGAAAAGGCGGTAAAGCTTATGGCGGACGAAATTGAGAAGACGCGCCGCCGCGTAAACGCGCTTGAGCATGTGCTGATACCGCGCTACACCGAAACGATACACTTTATAGCCATGAAGCTTGAAGAAAACGACCGTTCAAGCAGGGCACGGCTTATGAAGGTAAAGGATATGATGGTAACCAAGCAGATAGAGTACAAGCATACCCACCCCGACGCGGTATAAAATTTTTATTTTGCACAAAAGTTTATGGGACGGTGAGGATTATTCCTTACCGTCCCTCATTTTTATATAAAAACCGAAAATTTGTCGATGCTCTGAAAACATATTGACAAATATCTATATGATTAGTATAATAACATATAGACTTTCATCTATCGGAGGTGAAAAGTTTGAATTTAGATGAAAAGAAAACCGCCGTAGTTTTTAAGGCGTTCTGTGATGAAAACCGTATCCGTATTTTGAAGCTTTTAAGAACGGGCGAAAAATGCGCCTGTAAATTGCTTGAGGAAATCAATGTGACGCAGCCTACTCTGTCGCACCATATGAAAATTCTTTGCGATTCGGGCGTTGTGGCAGGTCGCAAAGATGGTAAATGGACGCACTACTCAATTTCTCCCGAAGGCGCAGATTATGCGTCCAAGTGCTTAAAGTCACTGACAACGATTGATGAAGTATGTGAAGAAAAGCCGTGTTGTGAAGATTGATAAGCTTTCATTTTTCCCTACGGCTTATCATATTTATTTTCAATAGACATATTTCAATTTAACTATATGAAAGGAGCCTGTTATGGAAATAATAGCATCAGCGTGGGATTTTTTTCAAAACGAAGTCCTCGGTATGCACTGGCTGAACCGACTTATAAGTACGGTTTTGAACGCTTGCGGCTTAGACACAACAAGCAGAATCGGCGGCAGTATTCAATTCTTTATCTATGACACCGTTAAAATTTTTGTTCTCTTGTGTGTTTTGATTTTGATTATCTCGTATATTCAAAGCTACTTTCCGCCGGAGAGAACAA
>JAEDML010000028.1 GCA_016303035.1 Clostridiaceae bacterium
CTTGTTAATAGTATTATAATATATAATTTTCTATATTTCTACTATAATTTTTTGCAGATGAATTTCGTTGTTTGCGATTTCTTGACAATTTTGAATTGCTTTGCTATAATTTGACACCGTAAGGTACTAAATAGGGGGGATAATAAGGTGATGTATTCAAATTATCACACCCATACCTATCTTTGCAGGCACGCTTCGGGTACTCCGAAGCAATATGCAGAGCAGGCAATAAAGAACCGTTTAAAAATACTCGGCTTTTCGGATCATAATCCCTGCCGATTTAAAAACGGATTTGTTTCGGGATACCGTATGGATACATACGAGACAGAGACCTACGTAAATGAAATTAAGGAGCTGCGCGTAACTTACAGCAATAAAATTAAAATTCTTATAGGCTATGAAGCCGAATACTATCCCGATGAATTTAGTTCAATGCTGAAAAATATTGAAAAATACGGATATGATTACCTAATTCTCGGTCAGCACTTTACGAATAACGAGTATGACGGATATTATGTAGGAATGCCGTGTAATGAGGAAATATTAAAGCAATATGTTAATCAAACAATCGAAGGTATGAAAACAGGATTATTTTCATATCTTGCACATCCCGATTTAGTGAATTACAGGGACAATTCCGAAGTGTACAAAAGGGAAATGTCACGGCTTTGTGAAGCGGCTTTATTACTTAATATTCCGCTTGAATTTAATTTGCTGGGTTTTAAAGAGCATAGGCATTACCCATACGGTGAATTTTGGAAAATAGCGGCAGATGCCGGTAACAGCGTTATAATAGGGTGCGACGCTCACACAGCGGAGGATGTGGGAAATCCCGATATATACAATTCCGCTTTAAGGCTTTTGGATAAATACGGCATTAAGCCTATAAAAGAGCTCAAAATTTTATAAAAAGACGACGGTGCAGCTATTATATGCTGCACCGTCATCTTTTTAAGGTTGTTTTTTTGAGAATTCACAGCCGCAAAAATTTTGTCTGTAAAGGCAATATTCCTTTGAAAGCTCTATTGAGCGGATATACCGTCCCCGTTTTTTAAGGTCGGTCGGCAGGTAGGTGATTTGCTCGTTTTCAAGGCTTATTCCGCACTTGTTGATTATTTCGGCATTTTTCAGGGGGCTTATTGTAAGGGTAGTGGCAAAATATTCGTAGCCGAGCTTATAACATAGCTCTGCCGCTTTTCCGAGACGAAGCATAAAACATTTTTTACAGCGGTCGCCGCCCTCCGGCAGAGACTCAAGTCCTTTTACCGCGTCAAGAAATTCGGAATGCTTCCAATTAGGAGCGATTATTTTTACTTCCGAAAAAGGATATTCTTCTACAAATCGCTTAAGCTCTGAAAGGCGTTTTTTATATTCTTCTTCGGCAGATATATTAGGATTGTAAAACAGTAAATCAACCGAAAAATGCTGTGTTAAATATTCAAGACTTGCAGAGGAGCATGGCGCGCAGCACGCGTGAAGCAGCAGTCTTGCTTTTCTGCCGCCGAGTGCTTCAATATAATCGTCGGTTTTACTTTGCCAGTTGATTTTGTTCATTTTTTATTCTTCCTGTACTTAATTTAAAGTGTTATAAGTTGAAAAAAGCACTTCCAAAGAAGCGCTTTTTTCTGGCTGGGGTGGCGAGATTCGAACTCACGAATGCAGCAGTCAAAGTGCTGTGTCTTACCGCTTGACGACACCCCAAAATGTCGGGTATATAAAAAATGCCGCCGCTGTTTGAAGCAGCTACGGACAGCATTTTCACTTTATCCGGTTTAATAAACCGAAAAAATATGGGGTGGAAGATGGGACTCGAACCCACGGTCTCCAGTGCCACAAACTGGCGCTTTAACCAACTAAGCTACATCCACCGTATTGCGTTTAATCGCAACGCAAGAATTATTATATCATACAAAGCGATTTTGTCAATAGAAAATTTCACTAAAGTTTAAAATCTTCGGGCTTATAATCAGAAGCTATCTGCGTGCGCTCGGGTACGCGCTTAAAAACATCATACCTGTATTTTCGGCAGGAATCGCGCTTTTCGGTCACGCCGCGCTTTATGCATAAAATCTCGCCCGAAAGCTCCGACGGCTTTCCGTAGCGGCAATACTCGCATTTATGTGCGAGCTTTTTATTAAAAATACGCTTTGCCATATTCAATCACCGCATATATTATACCAAATCCTTAAGAATATTTCCACTGTATTTTTTTGAGGCGATTGAAATTATTAAAAGAACCGCCATGCAAACAAGCGAAAGCGATAAAGTTAATGTAGTATAAACCGGCGCGGCGGAAAAATCGGAGGCGTTGCTGAAAACAGAAACACTAACACCCGCAATTTTAAGTGCGAAATAGGTAATAACAGCGCTTATTGCTCCGTGTAATATCCTTACTGCGGCAAAAACAAAAATGTTTATTTTAATTCCTATTGATACCGATAACACCTGACACCATATGCAAAGTCCTGCGAATCCAAGTAGGAAAGAAGCCGTAATTAAATTCTTGACCGAGCTTACACCTACCGTTACCTCCATAAGACAGCGAAGATATTTTAAAATGATAATTTTATCCGAAAATTTCTCAAGATATGCGCTTACTGTTGAAAAAAGAATAACATAACTGCAAATACCGAATACGGCGGTGGCGGCGTCGGATACCGAAAGCACAAAATTATCAGATACCCCGATTTTTCGGCTGTTCGATACAGTTTTTAAGTCATCCGGCCTTAAAAATACCCGAAATGAAAGCGCTATTAAAAATGAAGCGGCAATGTGTGAAAATAAAAGTATATATCCTATCCTTTGGGAGGAGTAAATAGCGCTTCCTACTGCGATTACTATGAAGGCAGGACCTGCGTTTACACAATAGTTCACCATAAGCTCGGCATTTTTAAGGCTTATCTTATTTTGACGGTACATTTCGTTTATCAGCTTTGCGCCTATGGGATAACCGCCTATAAATGAAAGCAGCATAACCGCAAACTGCTCGCCTGTAAGACGGAAAAGCCTTTTAGAAAAGGGATTTAGAAAAGAAGCGTAAGAAAGTATACCTGTCTTCATAATAAATAGCACGCAAACGGTAAAAGGAAAGAGAGAGGGTATTATAACCCTGCCGCACAAAAGTATTCCGCGCGCAGCTCCGTCAGTGCAGACTTGCGGCTCGGATATTATAAGTATAACAAAAGCCAAAATCGCAATAATGCTCATCGGCCTGATTAAAGCGGAAAACTTTTTCATAAACGCAAACACACCCCAAAATACTATATGCATTTATGAATTATTGTAATGAATAAATCATAATAATTATTGCAGGGGAGTTGTGTTGTTTTGCCTAAGAAATTTAAATTTAAGTCTAAAAAAGCGCGCGAAAAATGGCGGTTGTTCAACTATACCGAGAATTTTCTCGAAAGTAACATATCAGGACCTCATCTTGAGCTTTTCGGTAACCGCGAAATCATTGTTGAAGGATGCGAGGGCGTTTTTGAGTACAGCGATAATTATATTAAGCTGAATCTCGGTAAAGGCTCGCTGATACTTTGCGGAATGTCGTTTGATATAGTAACCTTTGAAAACAGTACGATTACCGTAAAAGGCAAAATAAATTCTTTGGAATTCTGCGTATAGGTGAATACATATGCTGTGGCTTTATAGATTTTTTAATGGTTATCTCTTATTGGAATTTTCGGGTGAATTTTCCGAGAGAATACTGAATTTATGCGCAAAAAACCATATTACGCTTTGGGGTCTGCATTGCAGAAAAAGAAAAATAACGGGATGTATATCTGTAGGAGATTTCAGGCGTTTAAGATATATCCGCAGAGGCAAAAAGATAAAGGTACATATCTTAGAAAAACGCGGACTTCCGTTTTTTATAAAAAAATACAGAAAAAGAACGGCATTTTTTGCGGGAATAATACTATTCTTTTTAATACTTAATTATCTTTCGGGTTTTATTTGGACTGTCAGGGTTTCGGGCAACCGAAACATAAGTGATCAAGAAATACTCAAGGCTTGTCAAGAAATAGGCGTTTACGAGGGTATGCGGAAGCGCGGCTTTGACGCAAAGGCAGAAAAGGAAAGACTGCTTATAAATTCTGACAGTCTTGCATGGTCTTCTATGAATATAGAAGGCTGTGTGCTGACGGTAAATGTAACCGAAATCAAAAACACCAAAGAGAAAAACGACGAAGTACCGACAAATTTAAAGGCGGCAGGAGACGGAATAATAAAGAAGATTGATGTAAAATCGGGCAACTGCGTTGTAAAGGTGGGTGATACCGTAAAGAAAGGAGATATTTTGGTATCGGGAATAATTGAGGGACAGACCTCTACGCAGTTTGTACATTCTTCGGGAGCGGTCATTGCGAAAACCGAGCGGGAAATTACAGCAAGGGCAGATTTCAATCAAACTGTTTGTACAAAAACGGGCAGAGAAAGCTCGAAAAGCGTGCTGTCATTTTTCCACATAAAAATACCGCTTTATTTAGGTAAAACCTCGTCTATGGCAACAACAGAAACCGAAATACATAATGCACAGCTTTTCGGTCAAAGACTTCCGATGTCAATTACTGCTAAAAAATTTTACTTTACCCAAAAGGTGAAGCACACCTTCAGCAGTGAGGAGCTTGAAGCACAACTTAGCGCTGATATAAACAGGCAAATTTCCGATTACGGGATAGACGAATACGAGGTGAAAGATAAAAAAATTACCCAAGACGACAAGGGCTGCGAGATGACGGTAATAATATCTGCAGAAGAAAACATAGCTTTTCAGGATATTTTGCTATTTAATAGTGGAAATTAGAAGAAAATAATGTTATAATATATTATAATGAGTTTAGAATAGGGGAATTGTATTTGTTTGAACAGAGCGTAGATATTGAACGCATTGAGCAGATTGTAAATCTATTCGGGAATTTTGATGTAAACATTAAAAGGCTTGAAAAAAAGTATAATGTCAGCATAACCTCGCACGGCAGTCAGATTAAAATTAAGGGCGAAACCGAAAATGTTATGAATGCCGCAAGGGCTATTGACTGTCTGCTTGTTATGATAAATAAGGGCGAGCAGATAACCGACCAAAATATTGACTATGTGGCTGCTCTTGTGGAGGACGGAAGCGAGAATAAAATACGCAGTATTGTGGATGCCGACTGTATTTGTATCACTTCAAAGGGCAAACCCGTAAAGCCGAAAACCCTCGGTCAAAAGCAGTATGTCGAAGCGATAAAGAAAAATACGGTTACTATTGCGGTAGGACCTGCCGGAACGGGTAAGACCTATCTTGCAGTTGCGCTTGCTGTAAATGCCTTTCGTGCAAAGCAGGTAAACCGAATTGTTTTAACAAGACCTGCGGTTGAAGCCGGCGAAAAATTAGGCTTTCTTCCGGGAGATTTACAGCAAAAGGTAGACCCGTATCTTCGCCCGTTGTATGACGCGCTTTTTGATATGCTTGGGGCTGAAAATTTTCAAAAATGTCAGGAGCGGGGAGATATTGAGGTAGCGCCGCTTGCATATATGCGCGGCAGAACGCTTGATGACAGTTTCATTATTCTTGACGAGGCGCAAAATACCACCGGCGAGCAGATGAAGATGTTTTTGACAAGGCTAGGATTTAACTCAAAGGCGGTTGTTACGGGCGATGTAACCCAGATAGACCTGCCTGACGGTAAAAAGTCAGGACTTAAAGAGGCGGTAAGAATACTTAAAAATGTCGATGATATTGCGATTTCGTATCTTACCGGCAGAGATGTTGTAAGGCACAGGCTTGTGCAGGAAATAATAAAAGCTTATGAAAGAAACGGTGATAAGAATGAGCGTAAAGGTTAATATAACGGATCAGCAAAAGCGTATTAAGCTGCCTACGGGTACCAGACTTCTGATACGAAAGGCGTGCAATGCCACCCTTAAAAACGAAGGCTTTGAAGATTCGGCAGAGGTTGATGTTACCCTTGTAAACGATGAAATGATACAGCAAATTAACAAGGAACACAGAAATATTGACGCATCGACCGATGTCCTCTCTTTTCCGCTTGGCGAGAACGGCGTATACGATACAGACCCCGAGAACGGTGCCAAAATGCTCGGTGACATTGTTATTTCGGTTGAACATGCCATAGCACAGGCGGATTTATACGGTCACGGACTTGAACGGGAAATTGCATATCTTACCGTGCATTCAATGCTTCATTTGCTCGGTTATGACCATGTGAACGGCGGACTTGAACGCACCATTATGCGCGAAAAAGAAGAAAATATACTTGACGCGCTCGGTCTTGCCATCAACAAGGTTTAAGGATATATTATGGAAGAAAAATCTGCATTTATTACCATTATCGGCAGACCTAATGTCGGTAAATCCTCACTTATGAACCGGTCGCTCGGTCAAAAGGTTGCTATTGTGTCGGACAAGCCGCAGACCACGCGCACACGGATTATGGGCGTGCTGACACGCAAAGAAACACAGCTTGTATTTATTGACACACCGGGTTTCCACAAGCCCAGAAATGTGTTAGGACAGAATATGATGAAAGCGGTGGGGGACGGTATGTCCGATGTTGACGCCGCCGTGTTGGTTGTTGAGGCTGTGCATAAATTTAAGCTGGGAGACACCGAAATTCCTCCTGCCGAAGCCGAGCTGATTAACGAACTCAAACGCCGTTCTCTAAGGGCGGTGCTTGTGATAAATAAGGTTGATTTGCTGGCTGATAAGGAGCAGCTTTTTAAAATCATATCGCTTTATACATCTCTTTACGGATTTGAGGCGGTAATTCCGCTTTCGGCAAAAACCGGAAACGGGGTTGATATTTTTGTTGACGAGCTTATGAAATTTTCAAAGCCTTCTCCGCACTATTTCGGCGACGATGATTTTACCGACCAACCCGAAAAGGTTATGGTTGCCGAGATGATACGCGAAAAGCTGTTGCGCATGCTTAATAAGGAGGTTCCGCACGGAATAGCCCTAGACATCGAGCGCTTTTTTGAAAAGGATACCGCCGACGGAGAGCCGATACTTACCGTAGAAGCAACAATTTACTGCGAAAAAGATTCCCACAAGGGTATCATTATAGGCAAAAACGGCGCGATGCTTAAAAAAATCGGCACCGCTGCACGGCGCGATATTGAAGAATTTTTCGGTATTCGTGCGTCTCTTAAGCTGTGGGTAAAGGTTAAGGAAAACTGGCGCAACCGTCAGGGACTTATTCATACTTTCGGACTTGATTGACTTATATTTCCTATCATAAAAATTTTTAAAACGCAAACAATTATAATGTACTTTTTATGATGGGAATGATGATATGGATATCGAGCGTAACTGGACTCGTTTTATTAAAAGCGGCAGGGTGAGTGATTACCTTGCGTATGTTAATTCCTGTAAGGAGAACGAAATAATTGAAGGAAGCTGTAACCCGTTTTACAACAGATGCGTTGGTAATAAAGGAAATGAATGTAGGGGAGAGTGACCGTCTGGTTACTCTCTTTACGCGTGATTACGGAATTATACGCGCCTTTGCTTCGGGCACGAAGAATTTGAAAAGTAAAAAAGCGTCGGGAACCTCGCTTCTTACCTTTTCAAGCGTTTCGGTTGCAAAGCGGGGCGATACATATAAGATTTACGAAGCACAGCCTATACGAATGTTTTTCAAGGCAGGCAGTGATATTATAAGACTTTCGGTTTCGCAGTATTTCTGTGAGCTGGCACTTGAACTGGCTCCCGCCGGAACGCCTAATGAGGAGCTTTTGAGGCTTATACTCAATTCCCTGCATTTTCTTACAGAGGACGGGCGTGAGCCCGCGCTCATTAAGGCAATAACCGAGCTTCGCGCTGCCTCGGTTTCAGGTTATATGCCTAATCTTGTAGCCTGCTGTAGCTGCGGTAAATTTGAAGACGATATTATGCGGTTTGACCTGCTTAACGGTCAGATATACTGCTCTGACTGCCGAGGTAACGGTGAGCTTGTTAATATTGACAGGACGCTGCTTACGGCAATGCGGCATATTATATATTCCGAATTTAAAAATCTTTATTCCTTTACGATACCCGATAATAGTGCGAAATTGCTTTCGGATATAACAGGAAGATATATAACTGCTCAGACCGAGCACCGATTTTCCACGCTGGATTTTTACAATTCTGTTAAGGAGTAATATATGGAATTTGAGTTTTTTAAATATTCCAAAACGCTTGAGCTTGATAAAATTCTTGAAATGCTGGCAGGTGAAGCCGCATTAGAAGATTCTGCCCGACTTGCAAGGGAGCTTACCCCGAAAAGCGATTTCGACGAGGTAGCCGCCGCCCTTAAAAATACAGAGGACGCATATATACTTATGTCGAGATATTCGGCTCCTTCCTTCGGTTCGGCACTTAATGTTTCCTCCGCGCTTACGCGTGCTCAGGTAGGTGCCGCGCTGTCTGCAAGGGAACTGCTGGATATTGCCGAAACCCTGCGTGTTATCCGCTCGGTAAAATCGTGGCGTGATAATTGCTCCGAAAGCGTAAAAACCTCGCTTGAAGCGTTGTTTAATTCCCTTGTTCCTAATAAATTTTTGGAAGAAAAAATTACATTTGCAATAAAATCAGAGGATGAGATTAACGATAACGCATCCGCCGTACTCTACGATATAAGACGAAAAATAACCTCTAAAAGCTCTAAAATCAGGGATAATCTTGACAGTATTATTCGTTCGCAGAAGGCAAAATATTTACAGGAAGCCATTGTAACACAGCGGGACGGCCGATTTGTTGTTCCGGTAAAATCCGAATTCCGCGGTGAATTCCCGGGAATTGTGCATGACACATCCTCAACAGGAGCCACGATATTTATTGAGCCTATGTCGGTTGTGGAAACCAATAATGAAATCCGCGTTTTAAAGCTTAAGGAGCAGGATGAAATTGCCCGTATTCTTGCCGAGCTTTCGGCCGCCGCAGCCGATTTTGCCGACAGCATTATATATTCCTACAATGCGCTTGTGCAGTTAAATTTTGCCTTTGCCAAGGCAAGCCTTGCCTATAAAATGAAGGCGAGCGTGCCGTCGCTCAATAAAAACGGACATATATTTTTAAAACGGGCAAGACATCCGCTTATAGGCAGTAAAGCCGTAGTCCCAGTAACGGTTGAACTCGGCGGCGATTACGATACCCTTATAATCACGGGACCCAACACCGGCGGAAAGACCGTAACGCTTAAAACCGTGGGACTGCTTACCTTAATGACAATGTGCGGCCTTATGATACCGGTTGACGACGGAAGCGATATTGCGGTTTTCGGTAAGGTATTCGCCGATATAGGTGACGAGCAGAGCATTGAACAGTCGCTTTCCACCTTTTCTTCGCATATGACCAATATAATTTCGGTTTTAAACTCGGCTGATGATGATTCGCTTGTGCTTTTTGACGAGCTTTGCGCAGGAACCGACCCGGTAGAAGGCGCGGCTCTTGCAAAGGCTATTCTTGTAAGGCTTGCGGCATACGGCTGTAAAACCGTTGCCACAACGCATTATCCCGAGCTTAAATCCTACGCGGTTGATACTCCGCGTGTTGAAAATGCGAGCTGTGAATTTGATGTGGAAACATTAAGACCGACATACAGACTTATTATCGGTATGCCGGGCCGTTCCAACGCATTTGCAATTTCGGGACGATTAGGTCTTGACAGCGGAATCATTGAAAATGCAAAAGAGATGATTTCCGACGATGATTTAAGGTTTGAACGCGTTGTAGAATCTCTTGAAAAAGCGCGCAAATCCGCAGAAGAGGAGCACCAAAAGGTGCTTACTCTCCGTCACCGTCTTGATGAAGCAAAGCGCAAGTCAGATCTTCGTGAGCACGAGCTTTCAATAAAGCAGGAAAAACTGATGGAGCAGACGCGTGAAAAGGCTAACCGCATTATTGAGGACGCAAGATATAAATCCGGTTTACTTTTAAACGAAATTGAAGAAATTAAAAAACAGCTTAATCAGTCAAACGCCGCAAGCTTAGCGCAAAAGGCACGCAGCGAATATAAGAAAAGACTTGGTGAAATGGAAGCTGCCGCCGATCCTGTGGTTGCTTCGCCGGTAAAAGGAAAGAAGCTTACAGAAGCACCGAATAAAGGAGATATTGTGATACTTGCCGATATAAACCGCGACGCTACGGTCGTTGATGTAAATGTATCAAAGCGTCAGGCGCTTGTTATGTCCGGCTCGATAAAGATGTGGGTTGATTTTGACAATCTTCTGTTTAAATCAAATAACGCACAGTCCTCCGAGGTAAAAAAGACGCGCAATGTATCAGGTTTGGCATCAAGAAAGGAAAGAAGCGTTAAGGGCGAGCTTGATATAAGGGGAATGGCGTCAGATGAGGCTGTCCTTGAACTTGATAAATATATTGACGAAGCCATTCTTTCGGGAATAAGTACGATAACAATAATACACGGCAAAGGAACGGGAACGCTCAGAAAAACCGTGCAGGCTCATTTAAAATCCTTAAAGTGCATTAAGTCTTTCCGCAACGGTATCTACGGCGAGGGCGAGAACGGAGTTACAATAGCGGAATTAAAGGATTAAAA
>JAEDML010000029.1 GCA_016303035.1 Clostridiaceae bacterium
CTGTTAACCGCAGGGTCGTAGGTTCGAGTCCTACTTAAGGCGCCAAAAAATAAAGCACTTCTTTGGAAGTGCTTTATTTTTATCCAATCCGAAGGATTGGTATGTAATCGCCGTAAGGCGTATGTAATCCGTTCGCATTGCGAACGGTATGTCATCAAGCCGCAAGGATTGTATGTTTTCGCCTTCGGATTGATTACATCCAACACTTCGTGTTGATTACATCCCGCAACAAGTTGCGGATTACATACAATGCTTCGCATTGATTTATTTCCGCTTTTATGCTATAATACACCCAAGAGGTGATATTATGAGAAAGATTATTTCTATTTTATTGGTTTTTGTATTGTCTATTTCGCTTAGTGGTTGCGCATTGCTGAATGTTAAAATGGAGGAAAATATTGATTCCACAGAAAATGCACAAAATTTTTATGATAAAGTAAATGAAAGCAAAGTGATTTTAGATTTAGTAGCAACGGATGTTTGCGCTGCTTGGAAAGATGCATCATATGATTATAATTTATCTACTAAGGATGTTAATGACGCGATTGAAAAAGCAAAAAAAATACATAGTGATAACATTACAAAGATAAATGAGCTTGATAAAGAGATTCGTGATTTATTTGATAAAGCAAAAGATGAAATGAAGGAAGTTTCCGCTGAAATTGCACTTAAACAGGTTATGACAGCATATTCTGAATATAAAGATTCGATTCTTAATGCTAATGAGGCGCTAGATACAGGAGGATATGTTGGAGTTTCTGATTCGAAAGATTCTCTCGATAGAGCTTTGCGAGATTTATTTACAGAATTATAAAATCCTCGGTTTTACCCAGTTCTTTTTCGGACACGAATGACAAATTAAACCGGCTTAAACGATTATGTTTAAGCCGGTTTTTTAATATAAATATATGCGTAATGTAATCTGTTCGGTCAAAATTCTTACTTTTTTTATTATATTGAAAGGTTATCACATAAAGATAATTTTAATTAAACATGACACACAGTAATGTAGTTTTTACGATCTCTTGATTTATTGTATATCCAATTCTATCGGCGTGTCTATTTCTTCCGATACATATTTGCCGTTCTTTTTTCTTTGACGCACACATTCGGTTAAAAGATATTCTATTTGACCGTTTACCGAACGGAAATCATCCTCTGCCCAAGCCGCAATATCGTTATAAAGTTTTGCGGATAACCTTAACGGTATTTGCTTTTTGCCTTGTTCTGCCATTAGTAAATGCTACCTGAATTTACAATAGGCTGTGCATCGTGATTACCGCAAAGAACCACAAGCAAATTAGAAACCATAGCTGCCTTTCTTTCATCGTCAAGGGTAACTACATTATTTTCATTTAGACGTTCAAGCGCCATTTCAACCATTCCGACAGCACCGTCAACAATCATTTTTCTTGCATCAATTATTGCCGACGCTTGCTGGCGTTGAAGCATAACTGCTGCAATTTCGGGAGCATAAGCCAAATATGTAATTCTCGCTTCAATAATCTCAAGTCCCGCTGCCGCTACTTTAGACTGTATTTCTTCTCTTATTCTTTCGGCAACAATTTCACTTGAACCCCTTAAACTGCCTTCGTCTGCCATTCCGTCGCCGGTTGTATCGACATTTGGGGCTACATCGTAAGGGTAGTTTCTTACAATGTTTCTTAAAGCACTGTCACACTGTAAGGAAAGATATTCTTTGTAGTTATCAACATCGAAAACCGCTTTTGCGGTGTCTACAACACGCCAAATTACCGCAATGCCTATCTCAACAGGATTGCCTAAACAGTCGTTGATTTTTTGACGGCTGTTATTAAGTGTCATAATTTTTAAGGAAATTTTCTTGCTTACCACTTCAACTGCGGATGTTTCGTTTGCATTCACCTGCATTTTAGGTGCGACCTTAACATCTCCGCTTTGACTTAGCTTGGTTTTAGCCGCAGGGTTTACCGAAACACAAAAAGGATTTACAAAGTAAAAACCGCCTTCTTTCAATGTTCCTACATATTTGCCGAAGAGAGTTAAAACCAACGCTTCTTGCGGTCCGATAACCTTTAAACCCAAAAGGGGAATCCACCCGATACAAATCCAAATCATACTTACAACAAAAATTAAAACACCGCTACGGTTTTCGTTCATAAGTATTCCACCGAAAATTGCACCTAAAATAGCAACAAAATACAAAGCGATTGTAACAAGGAGTGCCGCCATACCATTTTTCTTTTTACTTAAAATTTTTTCGTTCATAAAGGTTACCTCATTTCATTAAGATATCATAATGATATCATATTTAGAAAATCTTGTCAATAAATAATTGATGTTTATCAATAGAGTATCGTTAATATTAAGGAGTTTTCGTATATATTAAGTGTCTGCGTATGAGAATCAGACAACTTGTTTTTTTACTGTATTTATGTTATAATTCCCATGAAAACCGTAAGTCACAGAATAGTCAGTAAAAATTTTTATCGGTGGAATTATGATTAAGCAAGAAATTCGCAATTATTTTAAAATCAAGTCAAAGTTGCTTTCAGACGAGTATATAAGAACGGCAAGCGAAAAAATCAGCAGGTATGTTACCGAACTGCCGGAATTTAATTCTGCAGACACGGTATTTGTGTATTTAAATATGCCAAAGGAGCCTTGGACAAAAGAAATTATTGAAAAAGCGTGGAGCAGGAACAAAACTGTTTGCGTTCCGAAATGTATAGGTAAAAGCGATATGATTTCCGTAATTATCAAAAGCCGGAACGATGTCTGCCCAGGGAAGATGGGGATTTTAGAACCGGTTGTTTGCTCGGATACGGTAGACCGCGAAAAAATAGATATTGCCATAATTCCGTGCGTGTCTGCTGACAGAAAGGGAAATAGGCTGGGTCACGGAGCAGGATATTATGATAGATTTCTTGCCGGAACCCGTATGAAAAAAATTTGCCTGTGCTTTGAAGAAAACATTTCCGAAGAAATTCCAACCGAAAATAACGATATATCGGTAGATATTGTTATAAGTGAAAACGGTATTTATAAAAACGGAAATCTGTAAACCTGTTTTTGGGGGCGTTGAAGTGAAATTTAAAAGGTATATTTTTAATTATAAAAAATACTTGCAAAAACCGTAAAGTGATGTTATTATAAATATGCAAATGCGATGACAAAGGAAAGTAGAATCGCTACTGTCAAAAGAGAGCGTTCGCCGCGGCTGAAAGCGGATGCGGATTTATGTGCGGTTTGAAGTTCCCTTTTGAGCAGCAGCGCTGAACATCCATTCAGTAGGCGCTGACGGGCGGCGGTTCCGTTACAGACCGGCGAGAGTGTTTGCTCTTTGAGCGAAAAAATGGGTGGTACCGCGGAGATTTTTATACTTCGTCCCTTTTATAGGGGCGAGGTTTATTTTTTTGTACGGAGGATTAAATATGAAAGAAAAGCTTGATGAAATACGGGCGGTGGCAAGTTCAGCCATAGCGGCGGCGGAAACCGAAAAGGAAATCGAGGAACTGCGTGTAAGATTTCTCGGCAAAAAGGGTGAGCTTACCGCAATTTTAAAGCAGATGGGCTCGCTTTCGGCGGAGGAACGGCCGATTATGGGTCAGCTTGTAAACGAGGCTAAGCAAAAGACTGAAGAACTCATAAACGAGAAAAAATCCGAAATTAAGGAAAAGGCAACACAGCTTAAGCTGAAGGCAGAGACAATAGATATAACAATGCCCGGAAAGGCCGTTAAAACAGGCGGTCTTCATCCGCTCAGCGCCGTCTTGGACGATATGATTGATATTTTTCAGTCTATGGGCTTTGATGTTGTTGACGGTCCCGAGGTTGAGACCGACCACTATAACTTTGAATGTTTGAATGTGCCTGCAGATCACCCTGCGCGCGATATGCAGGATACATTTTATCTCGGAGAAAATCTACTTTTGCGTACCCAAACCTCTGCCGCGCAGATACGCACAATGGAAAATCGCAAGCCGCCGATAAGGGTAATATGCCCGGGGCGCGTTTACCGCGCCGACGAGGTTGACGCCACACATTCTCCCGTGTTCCACCAGATTGAGGGGCTTGTTGTCGACAAGGGAATAACAATGTGCGACCTTAAGGGTGTGCTTGAACAGTTCGCCCACGAAATATACGGACCCGAAACCAATGTTAAGTTCAGACCGTCCTTCTTCCCGTTTACCGAGCCTTCGGTTGAGGTTGATGTTACCTGCAGCGAATGCGGCGGCAAGGGCTGTCGAGTCTGCAAGGGCAGCGGATGGATCGAAATTTTAGGAGCAGGAATGGTACATCCCCGCGTTCTTAAAAGCTGCGGAATAGACCCCGATGAATACAGCGGCTTCGCTTTCGGAATAGGACTTGACCGTCTTACCACCACGCGCTATAAAATAAGCGATATACGCCTTCTTTTTGAAAATGATAAGCGCTTTTTAGAGCAGTTTTGAGGGGAGAGCAAGTAATGAAAATTTCACTTAATCAGTTAAAAACCTATGTTGATATAAATGTACCTGTCCAAGAGCTGTGCGACCGTATGGTAATGGCAGGCTTTGAGGTTGAAAGCATTGAAAAACAGGGCGAGAATCTCGTAAATGTCGTAGCCGCAAGGATTCTGAAAATAACGCCCCACGAAAACAGCGATCATCTTCAGATTTGCCGGATGGATGTAGGCAGGGAAGAGCCTGTGCAGATTGTCACAGGTGCGCAGAATATTCACGAGGGTGATTTGGTACCGGCGGCACTCGATGACAGCTATCTCCCGAACGGCGCTCACATTGTAGCAGGCAAGCTGCGCGGTGTGGAATCAAACGGAATGTTGTGTTCAGGCGAGGAGCTTTGCCTTACCGAGGACGATTACAAGGGAGCCGGCGTTTACGGAATACTTATTTTGAATGAGGACTGCCCCGCAGGCACCGATATGCGCAAGGTTTTAGGTCTTGACGATTATATAATCGACTTTAAGATAACCGCCAACCGACCCGATTGCAACTGCTTTTTAGGCGTTGCCAAGGAGATAAGCGTCGTGCTTAAAACTCCCTTTAAGGCACCTGTTCCGACATATAAAACCTCGGGCGGAAATGTAAACGATTTAATAAGCGTAGAGGTTAAAAATTATGACCTTTGCCCCCGTTATATAGGCAGGGTTGTCAAGAATCTCAGAATAGGGGAATCTCCCGTATGGATGAAGAAGGCGCTTATAGCTTCGGGTATGCGCCCGATAAACAATATTGTAGATATTACAAATTTTGTTATGCTTGAAACGGGACAGCCGATGCACGCTTTTAATTATAACGATATATCAGAGCATAAAATCATAGTAAGAAACGCGTCCGACGGAGAATCAATCACTACGCTTGACGGTCATACCTTTGACCTTAATTCCGATATGCTGGTAATAGCCGACGGCGAAAAGCCCTCCTGTCTTGCAGGTATAATGGGCGGCAGAGAAAGTGAGATTGAGTCGGACACAACTGATTTGTTCCTTGAATCCGCTAAGTTCCGCCGTGATAATATACGGCATACAGGTCGTGCTCTCGGTATCAGAACCGAGGCCAGCGGCCGATATGAGCGCGGCGTTGATATTATGAATGTCGAATTCGCAATGAACCGCGCTTTGCAGCTGATTTACGAGCTTGACGCAGGCGATATTATCGACGGAGCAATCGACTGCAATAAGGGACTTCCCGAAGAGCGTGTTTTAAAGGTTACGACCGACAGCATAACCGAGCTTATAGGCGTAATTGTTCCCGATGATACCATCGCAGAGATACTAAACAGTCTCGGTCTTAAAACCGAGCTTGACGGGAAAATGCTTACCTGCCGTATTCCGTCGATACGCGACGATATTGAAGGTCGCGCCGATTTAGCCGAGGAAGTAATGCGTATATACGGTTACGACCATATCAAAGGCACCCCTATGAGGGGAAATGTTGTGCGCGGCACCAAACTTCCCGAACGCGTTAAGTGCGATAAAATCAAGGCGCTTATGAACGGACTGGGCGCTTATGAATGTACCACATATTCGTTTATAGCTTCTAAGGCGGTAGATTCGCTTTTACTTAAAGAGGATGATGATCGCCGCAGACAGATACCGATAATAAATCCGCTCGGCGACGAGTATTCGGTAATGCGTACCCAGCTTACAACAAGTATGCTGAATGTGCTTGCAACCAATATAAACCGTAAAAATACCGAGGGGCGTTTTTATGAAATAAGCAAGCGATTTTTATCGAAGCAGCTGCCTATAACCGAACAGCCTGAGGAACTGCCTGCAATGTCGGTTGGAATTTACGGCAAGGATGAGGATTTTTATACCTTAAAGGGCATAATAGAAGCAATTATGCAGCTTTGCGGCGCGCATACGCAGTATGTGCGCAGTGACGAGCCGTATCTTCACCCGGGAAGACAGGCGCTTGTAAAGGCTAACAATATGCCGGTTGCCGTATTCGGCGAGGTTCATCCTGCGGTTGCCAACAGCTACGGAATAGATACGCGCGTATATGTTGCCGAAATTAAGCTGGATATACTCTTACAGATTAAAAAGCGCAAAACAACCTATAAGCCGCTTCCGAAATTCCCTGCGGTTGAGCGTGATTTTGCTATGCTGTGCGATATTGATATTCCGGTAGGCGAGCTTGAAAAAGCAATCATCAGCGGCGGCAGCCGTCTGCTTGAAAGGGTAGAGCTTTTTGATGTTTATACCGGCTCGCAGATACCGGACGGCAAAAAAAGCGTGGCTTTCAGCGTTTGGCTCCGTTCTGCCGACGGAACCCTTACAGATGACAAAATCGACGAGGTGAACGCCCGTATAATTAAAAAACTTGAGGCCGCAGGCGCCCAATTGCGAAAATAAGTCTTGAACTTTTAAATGTTTCGTTATAAAATAGATAAGTAAGAGAGGTGTTATTTATGAATGATAAAACAATGACCTTTTCACTGGGAAACCAGACCGAGCAGGAAATAAGAAGAATACTTATGTCGGTTTACGACGCCTTAAAGGAAAAGGGCTATAACCCGATAAATCAGATTGTCGGATACATTCTTTCGGAGGATCCGACCTATATCACCACGCATAATAACGCCCGAAATCTTATAAGACGAATTGACCGCGATACATTATTGCAAACGCTTGTAAAGTATTATCTTACGGCATAATTTTGATTTAATAAAAAGAGCATATTCTGCTTTATCCGTTAAACGGCAGGCAGGATATGCTCTTTTTTTATTTGCAGAATTTTGTTAAATATTTTAACGGTTTTTTGACAATAATAATACAAGGGTGACTTTGATGGTTATACTTTTTTCCGGAAGAAAAAGTCCTGTTGAAAGGGAAATCATAAGCATACTCACAAGCTACGGCGCCGATTATATATCGGATAAGAGGGTTTATGCCGGAGACGGTCCCTTTACAATTATCAGCGAATATAAGAAAACCGATATAAATGTAAAAAGCGGAGTGGCCGTCTTTATTGACGATACCGACCGCTTTGAGGGACAGATTTTTCCGAAGGGCATAACCGGAGTATGCGAAGACACCAATCAAAAGGCACTTGAAATTTTCAGGGAAAGTAATATTCCTATAATAAGCTGCGGTATGAACGCTAAGAATACCGTTACGCTTTCCAGTCTTAACAGTCCGACACTTTTAGCCTCGCTTCAGCGCACGGTTACCGATAAGCTTGGGCGCAGCGTAGAACCGTGCGAGTTTAAAATAAGACCGTGTAAAAAGTATTCCACCTTTGCGGTCACGGCAAGCGTCGCTGTGCTTCTGCTGCACGGTATTATACCCGACGCCTTTTAATTATATTTAAACTTTAAGGGGGATTTGCAATGCTGTTTAAAACCAGAAAGAATTTTGCCGTATCTATTATAGTAATAAGCATAGCGATAATAGTTATAATCGTCACCGCAGGCTTTGCGGCAGGCGAAAAGAAGGATTCGCCGCGCGGATGTGTATTAAAGGCATATAAGAACACCGTCGCGCTGTTTGTCGACGGTGAGCTTGAAAGAGTATATTCCGATATAGTGCTTGACACGCTTCCCGAACAGGATATATACCAGCTTAAAAACGGTATAGCCTTTGATACAAGGGAAGAGGCAGAGCGAGCGATTGAAGATTACGACGGATGATTTATGTCTTTCCGTTGTCATAGTGTGCGCGTTCGCCGCCGATAAATTTCGGTCTTACCCGAGCCGCCAGCACGACGGCGGAGCCTATTCGGTTATTTTTAAGTCTTACGGGCACCGCGACGTGTTTTAGGTGCATACCTATCATGGTATAGCCTATATCAAGACCTGCATCGGCCTTTATTTCCTCAACGGCAACAGGGTCGTCAAAGGCGGCATACGCCGCCGAGGCGAATGAACCGCCGGCTTTGGGAAACGGAACAACGTTTACTTCCTCTAAAAAGGCTGCCGCGGCGCGTTCGGTAATTATTGCGCGGTTTAGGTGTTCACAGCACTGAGCGGCTACGTAAACTCCTTTTTCCTTTGCGGCGGCATATATGCCGCCGAATACCTTGGTGCCTATTTCGGGCGAGGAGCCTGTTCCGATTTTCTCGCCTGAAATTTCGCTTGTAGAACAGCCTACTACCAAAATCTGTCCGGACTTTAGTCCTGCTGTTTCTATAATCTCACGTGCAGTGTTATATGCCTGCTTTTCATACATAATGATCACCGCCTATTTAATCATATCGTTAAATTTTTCTTCGTCTATTACGGGTATTCCGAGGCTGTTTGCCTTATCAAGCTTACTGCCTGCCTGCTCGCCCGCAAGTACAAAGGAGGTCTTTTTAGAGACCGAGGACGACACCTTACCGCCGAAGCTTTCAATTACCGCCGCGGCTTCGTTTCTTGAATAACCCGAAAGCGTTCCCGTAAGCACAAAGGTAAGTCCCGAGAATCTTGTATCCTCAACCTTGTGAAGGGATTTCATATTAAGCCCCAATACGCGCAGTCTTTCAATCATTTTTCTCGTTTCGGGCAGAGCGAAGAATTCCGCCGCTGCCTTTGCAAGAATTGCTCCGAAGCCGTCTATCGCCTCAAAATCCTCGGCGGTTGCGTTCATAACCGCGTCAATATCCCCGAAATTATCCGATAACAGCTTTGCCGCCTTACTGCCTATGTGGCGTATTCCAAGCGCGAATATAAGGCGCGAAAGGTCGTTTGATTTAGATTTTTCAACGGCGTTTATAAGGTTTGATGCAGATTTATCGCCTATGCGCTCCAGCTGTGAAATGGTTTCGGCTTTAAGGGTATAAATATCGTCTATATTTTTTATGAGCCCTGCGTCAAGCAGCTGCTTTAAAACGGCGGGACCCAGTCCCTCAATATCCATAGCGTCACGCGAGGTAAAGTGTATCAGATGTCTTAATAACTGCGCGGGACAGTCGGCGTTTGTACAGCGCGTTACCGCTTCGCCCTCCTCACGGTAAACGGGCGAACCGCACGACGGACAGGTTTTCGGCATATGAAAAGGCACCGGATTATCCCCGTGCTTTGAAACCGACAGTACCTCGGGTATAATATCTCCCGCCTTGCGTACTACAACGGTATCGCCTATGCATATGTTCTTGGAAGCAATAAAATCCTCATTATGCAGTGTGGCGCGGCTTACCGTGGTTCCTGCTAACTGTATCGGGTCGAATTCGGCGGTGGGCGTAAGCGCGCCTGTTCTGCCGACGTTTATTTCTATCTTCTTTAAAACGGTCTCCTTTTCTTCGGGAGGGTACTTGTATGCCGCCGCCCATTTGGGATATTTTGCGGTACTTCCGAGTTCTTGCCTGTAAGCAAGGTTATCTACCTTTATAACGGCGCCGTCAATATCGTAGGAAAGCTCGCCGCGGCTGTCGCCTATACGCTTAATTTCTTCAATAACCTCATCTGTACTGCTGCATTTTTTATATGACGGCAGGGTGTGAAAGCCGAGGGACTTCAAAAAATCAAGCGTTTCAATATGGCTCTCAAAGCTTTTTCCGCTTATGCGCTGAATGTTAAATATAAATATGTCAAGTCCGCGCTGTGCGGTTATTTCGGAATTTTTCTGTCTTAATGAGCCTGCGGCGGCGTTTCGCGGATTTTTTGCCGGGGCTTCGCCCATAAGCTCCTGCCGCTCAACAAGCCTTAAAAAGCTCTCTTTGGGCATATAAACCTCTCCGCGGACTTCAAGCTCTCCTTCAAAATCAATTACCTTCGGTATACTCTTGATTTCAAGCAGATTTGCCGTAACATCCTCGCCGGTAACGCCGTCTCCTCTTGTAGAGCCGCGAAAGAAAAGTCCGTTGTTGTATTCAAGTGAAACCGAAAGACCGTCAATCTTAGGCTCCACCGAAAACGAGGTTTTAGACATATCGATTTTTTCTGAAAAATCACGAAGCTCGTCAAAGCTGAACACATCCTGAAGACTTTCCATTTTAACGGTATGCTCTACGGGAGAAAACAGCTTTAAAGCCGCTCC
>JAEDML010000169.1 GCA_016303035.1 Clostridiaceae bacterium
CTGTAAAACAGCACATCGGTAGAGGGGTAATTATCGCACATTACGGGAATAACTCCCCACGAAAGCGCAAGCTTATGCCAGGTTTTTTTGTCGGTTGTAAGTCCTAAAATATCTACCGGAGGACGGAAGCGCGATACCATTCTTGCCGTCATACCCGAAAGACTGCAAACCACAATCGCACGCGCGTTTATGTCAATCGCCATTCCGCAGGTAGCGTGTGAAATTGCGTCAACCGTATTTTTAATTTTAAACTCTGCCGACAGGAAGCGCTTTTTATAATGAATGTTTTTCTCGGTGTTTTCCGCTATGCGCGCCATGGTTTTAACCGATAAAACCGGGTATTTACCGGCGGCGGTCTCGCCCGAAAGCATTATCGCGCTGGTACCGTCATAAACGGCGTTTGCAACATCGGAAATTTCGGCGCGGGTAGGTCTTGCGTTATTTATCATGGATTCAAGCATTTCGGTCGCGGTAATAACGCGCTTGCCTAGCATTCGGCACTTGGTTATAATCTTTTTCTGAATTGCCGGCAGCTCCTCAAACGGAATTTCCACACCCATATCGCCGCGCGCAACCATTATGCCCTGACACTCCTCGGAAATCTCCTCTATATTGTCAACGCCCGAACGGTTTTCGATTTTGGCAATAAGGTCGGTTTCCTCCGCGCCTATTTCCTTAAGATATGCCTTGACATCAAGCAAATCCTGCTTGCAGGAAACAAAGGAGCAGGCGATAAAATCAACGCCCTCCTTTATTCCGAAAGCAATATCCTGCTTATCCTGCTCGCTTAAATACTTCTGTTTAAGAGTCTTATTCGGAAAGCTCATACTCTTTCGGTCGGAAAGCTCGCCGCCGATAAGGACGGTGCAGTTTACATCGGTATCGGTCGTGCTTACAACCTCAAAGCTTAAAAGTCCGTTGTTTAAAAGGATTATATCACCCTTTTCAAGCTCGTGCGGAAGTTCCTTGTAGTTTACCGACACCGTTTTCTCATCGCCCTCAACCTCTCTTGAAGTAAAGGTAAAGCTGTCGCCGTCCTTAAGTGTAATACAGCCGTTTTTAAAGGTTTTAATTCTGTATTCGGGGCCCTTGGTATCGAGCATTATGGCTATCGGAAGTCCCAGCTTCTCCCTGACCTTTTTTACCGTATCAATGCGTTTTTTATGGTCTTCATGCGTATTGTGCGAAAAATTAAGACGCGCAACATTCATTCCGGCAAGGCACATTTCGGTAACGGTTTTCTCGTCCGAGCAGGCAGGTCCCAATGTACATACAATTTTAGTTTTTCTCATTGCATACCTCTGTTAAAGCATTATATTTTTCGGTGATTTCGGATTCGCAGTCTCTCATAGCGTCAAGCGTCATTTCAAGCAGCTTGTCAAGCTCCCAGCCGAGCATTTCGGCTCCGTTTGCAATTATCTCTCGCGAGCAGCCGGCGGCAAAGCGTTTATCCTTAAACTTCTTTTTAAGGCTTTTAAGCTCCATATCGCTTACGCTTTTTGAAGGCCGCATAAGCGCCGCGGCTCCTATAAGTCCCGTAAGCTCGTCGGCGGCGAAGAGTACCTTTTCCATTTCATGTTCGGGTTTTATGTCAACCGTTATTCCGTATCCGTGACTGCATACGGCGTGTGTAAGCTCATCGCTGCCGTTTATCTCCTCTAAAAGCTCAGGCGCTTTAATGCAGTGTAATTCGGGATATTTTTCAAAATCAACATCATGCAGCAGTCCCACAATCGCCCACTGTTTAGCGTCATCTCCGTATCCCAGCTTTTCGGCATACCACTTCATTACGCTTTCAACCGTAACCGCATGCTGCAGGTGAAAACGGTCCTGATTGTATTTTAGAAGCAGGCTTACGGCTTCCTCCCTTGTAATTCCGGTATTCATTTTGAATTTCTCCCCCATTTTAATTTTAATATACTATACCACATTTTTATGAAAATAACAAGGTATACAGCGTTTGAGAGTGTCGAAAAAACATAAAATAAAAATCATACTTGAATACATTTTTAGTTTTTTACATACTGAAACGCTGTATACCAAAAGGCATACAGCGCTTTTTATGTCGATATTATTCTATGTTGCTGTAATCAAATGCCGCAAGGCTTTGCGCCTTATATGTAGCGGGTGAATTTGCAACCGCGTCGCCGAGACCGAGTACATCCATACCGCCTGCCAATG
>JAEDML010000030.1 GCA_016303035.1 Clostridiaceae bacterium
TAAGGGGTTATTATTAAACGCGTCGGGAGGGAAAGCGATGAGCGAGAGTGACAAACTGCTTTATAAAACGATGAAGCTGCTGCTTAATGAAAAGCTGTCGGAGGCGGAAGCACAGTCTCTTAAGGACGAGGGATTTGTTCTGAAAAATCCCACAAGAAAAGCCGCAGTGATGATAGCGCTTTACAAGAAAGCCGCAGCAGGCGATCTTTCTGCTATAAAGGAGCTGCGCTCAATCGTATCGGAGCAACGCGAAGAAAAAAACACAGGCAGGGCGGTGATGATAATTGACGACATCGGAAATTAAGATGTCACAGGTTGTAGGGGGCGGCTATGACGAGTTTTGGAACTGCCGTAAGCGCTACCGGGTATTAAAGGGCGGAAAGGGCTCCAAAAAATCCGCAACAACCGCACTCAACTTTATATTCAGACTTATGAAGTATGAAAACAGCAATCTGCTTGTTGTCCGTCAGGTTATGAACACCCACAGGGATTCTACCTTTGCCCAGCTTAAATGGGCGCAGGAAAAATTGGGTGTTACAAATCTGTGGAGCAACACATTATCTCCGCTTGAAATGGTTTATAAGCCCACCGGACAGAAGATAATTTTCCGCGGCTTTGACGATGTGCTTAAATTAGCCTCGACCACGGTACCGAAAGGGTATCTGAACTTTGTGTGGATAGAGGAGGCGTTTGAAATATCGAACGAATCTGATTTCGATAAGCTCGACCTTTCGGTGCCGCGCGGAAATATTCCTCCGCCGCTTTACAAGCAGACGACTCTTACCTTTAATCCGTGGAGCTCGGAGCATTGGCTTAAAAAGCGTTTTTTCGACCGTCCCGACGACGATACTGCCGTATTTTCGACAAATTATTTTATAAACGAGTTCTTGGACAGCACCGACCGTGCGGTTTTTGAGCGTATGAAGCGTACCAACCGAAGAAAATATGATGTTGCAGGACTGGGTAACTGGGGCATTTCCGAGGGACTTGTTTTTGAAAATTGGGAAAGCGGCAGGATAGATATTCCCAACGGCGAGGAGTACAAATGGAAGCACTTTTTCGGTCTTGACTACGGTTATACCAACGACCCTACGGCTTTTGTGGCATTTATGGCAAATCCTGTTGATAAGCAGATTTATGTTTACGACGAATTTTACCGGAAACGAATGTTAAACTGCGACATTGCAGAGGAAATTAAGCGCAGAGGATATGCAAAGGAGCGCATACGCGCCGACTGTGCCGAGCCGAAATCAAACGACGATTTACGCAGAATGGGCATTTCAAGAATAACGCCCTCTGTAAAGGGACGCGACAGCATTTTAAACGGAATAGCAAAAATATGCGAATACAAAATAACCGTAAATCCTAAGTGTGTGAATATGATACGGGAGTTATCAACCTATGTCTATGACGACCGCGCGACGGAAAACGGAATGAGACTTCCTAAGGACAGCGACAATCACCTGTGCGACGCCTTAAGATATGCTTTTGAGGATATAAAGTTTTTTCATCCTAATAAGGAACAGTCGGCAGGGGAAGCATACAGTTCGGGAATTACAAAAAGCGATTTTAACGGAGGCTGGGATATATGATGATATTTATGATGATACTTATTTGTATCTCCGCATTCCTTTTCGGCTTCTTTTTAGGCAGCGTGGAGCTGCCGGCTAAAAATCCGGAGCCGAAAATCAAAGCGGAGGAGAACGCAGAGCTTGAAAGGTTAAAGCATGAATACGAAAACTTTTTAAGCTATGACGGAAGTGAACAGGCGTAAGCCTTTATTATAGAAAGGGAGAAAAGAAAATGGACGAAAACGCTGAAATTATTACCTGCGGCCAACCGGAGCCTAAGGTAGAAACGCAAGCGGCGGCGACCGAAGCCACCACACCGAGGGAAGCCGCACAGGAAATTCTTATTCCTGTCAAATTCAACAAGGAGACTAAGAATCTTACCGCGGACGAGGCGGCAAATCTTGCTCAGAAAGGTATGAAATTTGAAATGATTGCCGATGATTACGAGCGAATTAAGAGACTTGCCGGAATGGACGGGCGGAGTGTCTGCGAATTTATCAACGCACTTGAGGAGCACCGAAAAAACGAAAAGAAGAAAGAGCTGACAGAGAAGTGCGGCGGTAATGAAAAAATTGCGGAACACATAATCGAGCTCGAAAACCGTGCTATAGGCGGCAAGAATTCGGGATTTGACGAGCTGCACGAGCAGTTTCCCGAAATAACGGACGAGTCATTACTGCCCAGTGAGGTACTTGAAAGGGCAAAAACAAAGGGCACTTCGCTGCTTGACGAGTATCTTCGGTATCGGCTTCGCGCCGAGCGTGCGGCCGACAGCGCCGTGCGCAGACAGAAAAACGCCGTAATGGCAAGCGTCGGTTCACAAAGGGAGCTCACTTCCCCCGAAAACCCGGAAGCAACCGAGTTTTTAAAGGGACTGTGGAGCCGATAAAATAAATTTTAAGGAGAAAAATTATGGCAATCAATACTTTAACAAATGCGGTTAAGTACTCGGAAGAGCTTGACAAGATGTTTTCGCAGAAAAGCGCAACCGGATTTTTTGCGGATAACGCTTTAGCATCAAAATTTGTCGGTGCAAAAACGGTTATTATACCTGATGTTGATTTTCAGGGACTTGCGGATTATGACCGCGACACAGGCTTTTCAAAGGGCGCTATAACCGTAAGCAATTCATCCTACACTATGGCAATGGACCGCGCGCGTTCTTTACAGATAGACCGCGAGGATATGAGCGAAACCGGCATTGCCAATCTTGCAGGCAAAATTCTCGGCGAATATGTACGCACCAAGGTTGTTCCCGAGTGCGACGCCTATGTAATTTCCAAGCTCGCAGGTCTTGCGGCTACACGCGCTAATACAATTTCGGGCGATACCTCCAAGCCGTATGCCGCGCTTTGCCAGCTTATAAACGAGGTTCAGGCGGTAGCCGGTTACGACGAGGAGCTTGTAGCCTTTGTTGACGGCTATATGTTTGCCGCTCTTCAGAATTCCGCCGAAATTTCCAAGATGATTACCGTTTCCGACTTTAAGCAGGGCGATATCAACATCAAGGTTAATTCCATAAACGGAGTTGCAATTATTCCGGTTGTTTCGGAGCGTATGAAGACCGCATATACCTTTAACAACACATCAGCCGGCGGCTTTACCCCTGCTGCCAATGCGCGCGAAGTGTATATGCTTGTATGCCCGAAATCTGCCGCTCATCTCGTTAAAAAGACCGAGAATATGCGAATCTTTACGCCGGAGCAGAATATAGATGCCGACGCATACAAGTTTGACTACCGTATCTATTACGATGTATTTGTAAAAAAGAGCGGTCTTGACACTATATGGGCATGGATTTCCCCCGCTGTGACAATTTCTGCACAGCCTGCCGATAAATCGGTTAAAGCAGGCTCTATAAGCGGCTCGCTCTCTGTGACAGCGACATCTGACGGTGCCCTTACATATCAGTGGTATAAGTGCGACGATGAGAACCGCAACGGAGCCGTTAAGGTAAGCGGCGCAACCTCGGCTTCAATGACCGTACCGACAGGACTTACCGCCGGTACATATTACTACTTCGTTAAGGTGATTGTAGACGGTATTGCAGGCGTTGAATCCGATGTGGCAACGGTAACTGTTACCGCAGCTTAACTACTTAAGGAATTTTAACAGCAGGAGGCCGGTTTTCGTAAGAAATCCGGCTTCCTCCGAAAAAGGGAGGCAACTTTATGAGGCTTAACCCACAGCAGGTATTCAGCGAGTATACCGAGGCAAGGGACTTTAAAACGGCGCTCGGAAACAGAGGTTTATATGAGCAGAACCGTATAAATGAGCGATTTTATATAGGCGATCAGTGGCACGGAGCAAAATGCGGTAATGAAAGACCGCTTGTGCGGCACAATATTATTAAGCGAATCGGCGATTACAAGATGTCGCAGGTCATGGGAAATCCGCTGACGGTATCCTTCAGTGCGGACGGCGTGCCGAACATTATCGGCTGTAAGCAGTCTCTGAAACTTAAAAAAAGCGATATTTCGAAGGATGCCGGATTTTCATTTAGCGGCAGCATAGATAACCAAGAGGTAAATCTTGTTATGTCGGCGCTTAGCGATTACCGCAATGTCACCGCCGAAAGGGTGGGGTTTGACGCTTTGAGCGAAAAAGCGCTTAGAAACGCATATATAACGGGAAGCGCAGTTTTTTATACCTATTGGGACCCGGATATTTCAACCGGACTTTATGCCGACGACAGCCGTAACATTGCTATTAAAGGCGATATAAACTGCGAGGTGCTGGACATTGAAAACGTCTACTTCGGCGACCCGTATAATGACGATGTTCAGACTCAGCCGTATATTATAATTGCAAGTCACCGCTCATCCGAAGAGGTGAAGCGTGAAGCGCTGCGCTTCGGGAGCGGCCGCGAAGCGGTCGGGATTATAGATGAAAATTCCGAAGACGGCAAAATTCTTGTCCTGACACGCCTTTACAAGGAATATAATTCCGACGGAAATTATACAATTAAATGTGTAAAGGCAATACGCGGCGCCTTTGTAAGGCGTGAATTTGATACGGGTCTAAGGCTCTATCCGATCGCGCTTTTTAACTGGGAAAGACGGAATAATCTTGTTTACGGGGAGAGCGAAATCACCTATTTAATACCCAATCAGATTGCGATAAACCGTATGATAACCGCCAATGTGTGGTCGGCAATGGCGATGGGAATGCCGATGATGATAGTAAACGGCGACACAGTGACCGACGGTATAACCAATGACCCGGGGCAGATAATAAAGGTTTTCGGCTCTAACGAGGATGTTTCGGGCGCCGTGAAATATGTAACTCCTCCGCCGTTCGGGGAAAACTTTAATACGAGTATTAACAGTCTTATAGAAAACACGCTGACGCAAAGCGGCGCAAACGAGGTGGCTTTAGGCGACAGCCGTGCAGACAACGCAACTGCGCTTATGACTATGCGCGACGCCGCGGTTATGCCGCTTCAGCTTATAAAGACGAGATATTATGCCTTTGTTGAAAACATTTCGCGTATATGGGCGGATTTCTGGATAACGCATTACGGCAACCGCCGCATAAAGGTGGTAGACGAGAATGGTATATGGTATATGCCGTTTGATTCCGACCGTTACCGCGAGCTTATGATTAACGCAAAGGTAAATGTAGGGGCAGGTACGGTCTACAGCGAGGCTGAAAGCGTAAATGTTCTGACTACCTTGTTTGAAAAAGGGATAATTAACAAAAGGCAATTTATAAAACGCCTTCCCGATGGCATAATACCCGACAGCGAGGGTCTGCTTGAGGCGGCAGATGAAACGGAGGATAATAACGATGACCGGTTATGATGTTTTTAACAGGGCAGTAATGCTTTTAGGATATACCTATCCCGACGGTGGAATTGCATCTGACAACGCTTTGCTTAACCGCGCGTGCGATGTCATAGGTCAGATATGCTCTGATTTAGGTGTTCAGAGAATCGAGACGCTTGACGGTGAGCTTAATGTCGGTGAAAAAACCGCCGACGCTCTTCTTTACGGAACAGCAATGCTTTTATCCCTTACTGAGGGCGACGCTGCTAAAAATCAGCTTTTTACACAGCTTTACAATGCAAAAAGGTCAGCGGCGCTCGCGTCTTTACAGAGCGTGGGCGATGTGCTTCCGACAGATGACGGCGGGGTGGACTGATGAAATATCCGTCAATACCGCAAAGTGCGGTTAAAACCATAAACATCGACTGCCTTGACGGCGGACTTAATACAGCCGTACCGCAAGAACAAATAAACGATAATCAGATAACAGAGTGCAGTAATGTTTGGACATCAAACGGAGCGCTGCGTACAAGACCCGGAATTGTTGCGGACGGCAATTCGATTATACGCCGCGGCTCCGAAATTTATGACGAAACCTGTGATTTCAAAATCAGCGATGAAAAATTTAATATTGACGGAGAAGATTGCAGAATTCTTACAATAGGCGCCTGTTATTCCGATTCTCAATATGACGCGCATATTTATTTTGTCGGAGAAAGCGGCAAAACCACAAGCACGGGCTATATACATTTTAACAGGGTAACCTCTGAACAGTTTTTCTGTCCGGAAAGCATTGTGTATTTTTCGGGCGCTCCGATAAACGGCGGCGGCATATTTGCACTTATCACCGTGCGCGATATTGAGGGAACGGGAGCCAGAGATTATTATATTTACGAAATAAACAGCAGTATGTACGGTTGGGAAAGGAATCTTAATTTTTATATTCCAACAATATACATAAACGGCAGGGGAACAAGGTTTAAGGAGCTTAACAGCGAGCAGGTATACGGGGATAACCCAAAATACTTGGAATCACCGAATTTGCTCACGGGCGGATTTAAGGCCTATTACAGCTCGGACGGAATTTCCTCCTGCTTTAAACTGCCGAGGAACAAGCTTAAAGGAAATGTGCGGTGCAGAATATATTATAATTTAAGCAGCTACACAGAGTGGTTTATTTATGAAGGAAGTGCCAGCACAACTCAAACATTTTTCAGCGCCGAGGTTACAATGACGGTAGACCGTGAAAAAGGTTTTGTTAATTTTACCTCGAATTCCCAGGATTACCCGATTTCCATAATGACCCTTTATAGGGAAAACAATATTGTGTTTACGGCATATGTGGAAAACGCAGATTATCCCAAAAAGATTATATCTTCAAAATCGGTTGCTTTTGACGACTCCCATATTTTCCTGGGCGGAGGCATAGGCTCAAACGAGGTTTTTGTATCAGAATTTTCAAATCCACTTTACTTTCCGCAAAAGTCTGCGGTTACGGTAGGAGATACTACCGGACCGATTACCGGACTTGCGCACTATAAAGGAAAGATTGTCGCTTTTAAGAAAAACGAGATATATTCGATTTCGGCAACTAAGCAGGGCGCCTTTTCGGACTATGTACTGCTTGCGGATAACGATAAAATTTTTCACAAGCCCGATACCGTTAAGGCCACGGCGATAAGCCGAGTCATAGGATGTACATATCCCAAAACCATACAGGTATGCGGAAACAATATAGTATGGCTCGGAAGCGACCGTCATGTTTATACAATGTCGGGTATTTCATCGGCAAATATATATAATATTTCCGCACCGATAGATAAGCTTCTTGCAGCCGAATGGAAAATATGGTTTTCAATTGCATTTTCTTTTATATACGGCGAATATTACGGATTGATGGTGAACGGAAAATCGTATATAATGAATTTTGCGGTAAATGATTTCAGGTATTCTTCAGCTGCTTGGGAAAAAAGCAATCAGAACAGCGAAAGACAGTGGTATATCTGGAAATTTTCGAATAAAATTCAATATAAAGGTGCGGTAAGCGGACTTGGCAGTACATATTTTATCTGTTTCGGGAACGACTGGAATACCTGTTATAAAGGTGTGCTTTCTGAAAGTGTATGCTCTGACACAGATGTTACAAAGTCGGGAGACACCGTTTCAATAAACGAGTACGCATTTTCTTCACACTTTACTACAAAGCAGTTTGACTTAGGCGATAGCTTTTTGAAGAAAAACATTAACGCTGTAAGTCTGCGTGCTGAAGGAGACGGCGAGCTTAATATAGAATACCTTATACCGAAAAGCTGCGGCAGCGAAAGAGCTGATTTAAAATCCGGCGCTATGAAGAATATACGACTGCTGCCTATGATTCACTCGGCGGAGAGCATAGGGCTTAAAATATCGTCGGACGGCCGTTTTTCGCTTTCGGGAATCAGAATAAATTATGACATAATGAAGTAGCGGCCTTAGAAAGGATGCTGTGGTTTTTATGAAAAGGATAACGGGTTTAGTATTAACGGTGATTTTGCTGCTTTGCGGCTGTACATCAAACATCGCCACGGAAGAGACGAATAGTGTAAAAGCCGAATTTTCTTCGGGAGTATGGTTTTCATTCAGCGAGATAAACGCAATGCTTAACAGCGAAAAAGGATTTAAAGAGGAATTTTCGGCGGCGCTTGACAACTGTGTAAATCTCGGAATAGACGAGGTTTACTTACATGTAAGAGCCTACTGCGATTCACTTTATCCGTCGGATTATTTCCCCTTGCTTGAAGAAGCAAAAAGATATGATTACGATGTATTTGATTATGCGGTGAGCGCCTGCCATAATCGGGGAATCAAGGTTCACGCCTGGGTAAATCCGTATAGGGTACTTACCTCCTCTGAGGATATTTCGGTGCTTGATACATCAAGTCCTGCATACAGGTGGCTGAATGACGACACTGCGGACAATGACAAAAATGTCTGCTTCAGCAACGGCATATACCTTAATCCCGCAGAATATGAAGTAAGGGAGCTTGTGATAAACGGATTACGGGAAATTGCCGTAAAATATGATGTTGACGGCATACACTTCGACGATTACTTTTATCCGACTTCCGAAAGTAATTTCGACAGCGCAAGCTACGAAGAATATAAAGAAACATGCGATAATCCGTTATCCCTTGAGGACTGGCGCCGCGCAAATGTTAACGCCCTTATAAGCGGCTGCTACACCGCGATAAAATTTATAGATAAGAATATAATTTTCAGCGTCAGTCCGATGGCGTCTATACAAAAAAACTATAACGAGCTTTACGCCGATGTTTCCGCTTGGGTTAAAAACGGCTGCTTAGACCGAATTATTCCGCAGCTTTATTTCGGATTTAACTATCCCGATAAAGCGTTCGGATTTGATAATCTTTTAAAAGAGTGGAAAGAGCTTGTAAAAAGCAATGACGAAGTCGAGCTTATGATAGGGCTTGCGACATATAAAATAGGAACCGATTCACAAAACGACAGCGCCGAATGGGGTACGGATGACGATATAATAGCCCGTCAGGCAGAGATATGTAAATCCGACGGCAGAATCAGCGGCTTTGTATGCTTTTCGTATACTTCGCTTTTCAGCGGCGATGAGCTTAATACGCGCCAGCGGGATAATCTTATAAAAATAATTAAGGAGACCTAATCCGGAAATGCAAAATGGATAATACAATTATTGTAGCCCTAATATCCTTCTTAGGAACCCTGCTCGGTACTTTAGGAGGAATTGTGGCTTCAAGCAAGCTGACTAATTACCGTTTGGAGCAGCTTGAAAAGAAGGTTGACGCTCATAATCTTGTAACCTGTCGCATACCGGTAATAGAGGAGCGTCAAAACGGAATGGAAACTAGACTTTTACATTTGGAAAACGGAGGCATAATGTATGAAGGTTTCAAAGTCAACAATCGTCAGAACGATAATGCTTGTCATTGTTCTGATAAATCTTATACTTGAAAAGTGCGGCGTTGACATTATAAAGGCAGATGAAAGCGCCGTGCTGCAGGCGGTTGAATATATAATTGAAATTGCCGCAATAATAGCGGCATGGTGGTATAACAACAGCTTTAGTAAAAAGGCGCTTAAAGCGCAGCAGTATCTTGAAGAATTAAGAAAGGAAGAGGCATATGTTTAAAATCGCCTTAAACGCGGGGCATTATTACGGTACACCCGGAAAGCGCTGTCTTAACACGATAGATCCTGCCGAGACGCGTGAATGGACGCTTAACAGCCGAATATGCGAAAAGGTGGAAAGAAAGCTTCAGGACTATGACGGCTACGAGCTTTTAAGAATAGACGACCGAACAGGCAAGTCGGATATTACGATTGCCGACCGTGCCGCAAAGGCCAACCGTTTCGGTGCGGATATTTATGTCGCGGTTCATCATAACGCAGGAATAAACGGCGGCAGCGGCGGTGGAATTATGGCGTTTACATACCTAAGGGTAGATGATTACACCAAAAGAATGCAGCGCCTGCTTTATGATAAGCTGATCGAGAAAACAGGGCTTAAGGGCAATCGCGCCCAGCCGCTTAGCACCGCAGATTTAGGGGAGTGCAGGCTTACTAAAATGCCGGCGGTTTTGCTTGAATGCGGATTTATGGACAGCACCGCCGACACACCTATTATTCTTACCGAGGATTTTGCCGATAAAGCCGCGGCAGGTATTACCGAAGCAATAGCCGAACTCGGCGCGCTTACAAAAAAGCCGGAACCGGTAATTGAGACTGCCGACAAAGACGGCGGACTTTATTATGTGCAGGTTGGTGCCTACCGTTCAAAATCCAATGCGGAAGAAATGGTTAAAAGACTTAAAAATGCCGGCTTTGATGCGATAATAAAACGCTGAATTTTTATAAAAATCAAACGGCACGGTTTTAAACCGTGCCGCTTTTGCCTTTGTTAAAAGGATTTATTACTGCATATGATTCTGTATATAATCGACAACATTGCCGATGGTTTTGATATTGTCGATTTCTTCATCGGGTATTTCAACCTCAAACTCAT